>JBKJMR010000619.1:0-12968 GCA_046596275.1 Bacteroidia bacterium
GCACTTTTAAATTCAAACGAAAATCAACGTAAGTAGATTCAACAACTTTAATATCATCGCATGTATCACGTCCTGCAAAATGATATTCCACGTTGCCTTGTCCGCCTCCAATATCCAGCACAAAACGAACTGTTACATATTGATGCAAACGGAATTCAGAAACAATTCCGAGATTGAATCCTGTTGCCGGTGATGAAAGAATTGTTTTTAATGAATCACCTGCAATGGCCTGCCAGTTGTTTACGTTGGTGATAACGAAATTCGTGCGGTTAATGCCAAGATAAAATCCGAAGTGAATCGGGTCGTTGTAATATTCAGAACGGTTTTGTGGTCCGCCATTTCCTGTGCCGCCTTTTTGAGCAAACAGGGAAGTTGTCAGCAATAAAAAAAATACGAAGGTTTTAAAACGTGTAACGCGCATATGATATTGTTAACGATGCAAAATTAAGTTTATTGCTCTTACTGCAAAGGCTTTTTGCCTGTATATATAGAGGCGATGCCAAACGTTAAAGGTTGCCAGCTGCAATCAGAAAAACCTGTTTTTTTCATGATAGAAATAAATTGTTCTCCATCAGGAAATGCACTTACACTTTCGGGCAAATAGGTATACGCGCGATTGTCTTTCGAAAATATTTTTCCGACAAACGGTGTAACACGATTAAAATAAAAATTAAAAAGCTGCTTGATAGGAAATTTTCTTGGCCGTGAGAATTCGAGCACGACTAACATTCCACCCGGCTTGAGCACACGAAACATTCCGGCCATTCCTTTTTCAAGCGTTTCAAAATTACGCACTCCGAATCCAACCGTAATTGCATCGAAGGAATGATCTGCAAAAGGAAGATTTTCTGAATCGCCGATGAGCAATTCTATTTTTTGATCAAGGCCAAGCTTTTTTAATTTTTCGCGGCCGATCTTCATCATGCCCTCCGAAATGTCGACGCCGGTTATGCGCTCCGGGTTCAAACGTTTGTTTGCTTCTATAGCAAAATCGCCTGTGCCGGTTGCAACGTCAAGCATTTTTTTCGGTGCGAGCGGAATTAAAAGCTTTACTGCTTTTTTTCTCCAGCCTTTGTGAATGCCAAGTGAAAGAAGCTGGTTCAGAAAATCGTACTTAGGCGCGATGTTGTCGAACATTTCCGCGACCTGCTCTTTTTTTCCGTCAGACGAATGATAAGGAGTTATAGTTTCCTGCATTGCTGCAAAGGTAGGGATTGCGATTTGATAACCGTGCAAAAATGACAGGCCTTATGAAATTGCACCCCATATGAAAAATCAATGCTACAACACGCTCGGGATCTGTAAAAACAGAGGTTATCCGGAAAGTGTATGCCGGAGAATTTATCTTGAATAAAGCGTGACAAATAATCTTTACATGTGGATTATTTTATGCGTGAGAGGGTTGTGCGGAAATTATCCAGTTACCCGGTTATCAAATTGCCAAATCCATATTATTGCAGACTCCCTTAAATGAAAAATGTTGTCTCCGGGTTGGGGAGACAACATTAAATTCCAACGATAAAGTAATCCTGTTATTGCACAACAGAAATTTTTACACTCTGCGCAGCGCCTTCGCCTTGCATCGAGCAGAAATAATTTCCGGGAGCAAGATTTAATTCCTGCGCGTTGATCTCTAGTGAATGATTTCCTTCTGCCTGTGTTCCGTCTGAAAGAACTGCTACTTCGCGACCGAACATATCGTACAATACAATTTTCACTTGTGTGTTTTGTTTGATCGAATAGTTCAGCGTTGTTGTAGTTGAAAATGGATTCGGCTGATTTTGCTGTAAAGTGAAATACGGATTATTAAACTCTTCCGTGCCTAATCCCTGCGGACAAATTCTGTAAATAAGTCCTGATGTAGTGTAACCACCTTTCATTGCGTAAACACAACCGTCAGTTCCCTGCATTAATGTTGTTAATCCAACGCCAGCCGGAAAATCCTGCCAGGTAACACGGGATAACATTGTATCATAAGCAGGCGCATTGCCCATTGTCAAATCATAAATTCTTCCGTTGTCATTATCCGCAACGAGCAAATGGTTGTTGAACTCAGGCATTACATTGCTGGAATAATGCAAAATGCCTGTCAGCGCCGGAGGACTTGACCAGTCTTCAAGTGGTAAAACAGAATTCGCATTGCTGCATGGAGTTGTTGTCGAACCTCTGTTGAAAAAACCTTCACAGGTATTCCATCCGTAATCAGCGCCGCGATGAATCATGTTTATTTCATCCCAGGTGTTCAATCCGTTTTCTGTGCTGTACAAAGAGTCATTGACAGCGCTGAAGCTAAAATCAAATGAATTGCGGTGACCATAGCTCCAGATAATATCGCAATTTCCTACTGCAGGATTTCCATCATCATAAAATGGATTATCCAACGGAACATTGCAACCGAATCCGCCAACAGAATGCACATTATAAAGCGGGTTGCCAAGAATGATCGGATCTTTGCCGATGCGAAGGAATTTTCCGAAAGGCAATGTAAGCAACGGAGCATAATTTCCTGCGCTGGTTTGATTGTACGCAAGATCGCCTATTGATAAATAAATATTATTCGGATCGTTAGGGTTAATGCGAATGTTTCCTCCAACGTGATTGCCGGGAATATTACGAGAAGTAATATCCAAATCGAAAATCACTGTTGGCAGCGTTCCGACATTTGCAACTTCGGTGAAACGCACAATACGAATACGTTCACTTCCTGCATATTCGTGGTTGTAGTAAGCGTACACATAATGATTGATTGCAAAATCAGGATCAACGCAAATTCCTAAAAGTCCGCGCTCGAAATCAGAGTTCACTGAATCGGAGAGATCATAAAAGTTTGCGACAAAAACGCCTGCGGTTGTATAGGTTTTGATAAGCGCAGTTCCGGGAGATGCAGGAATATTGCCATCGCCCTTTTGAGTAAGGAAAATTCTTCCGTCGCCCGAAAAGTCAAATGCAACAGGCATATCCAATCCTGTACAAAGCTGTGTGGTCGTATAAACCTGTGCATAAACTGCAGAAACAGGCGAAATAAGGCAAACGAATAAAAGTAAACGTAAGATCTTCATATTAATAGCTTTAGATTTTTTCCGAAGATATAAAAAAATCAGGCGTATTAATTGGATTGAAGATGTCAGGACAGCGATAAAAGATTATTGGTAAAAACGAAAGGGTTTCCGGTAAATTTGTGCCATGAACCCTTCGCCGGCAACTGTTTTTATTTCCTTAGGCTCTAACCTTGGTGCGCGTGAAAATAACCTGCAGGAAGCAATTAAGCTGATTGCATCGCTTCCCCAAACGAGCCTCGTCAAACAATCAGGAATGTACACCACGGCTGCATGGGGAAATACGGATCAGCCTGATTTTCTCAATATGGTAATTGAGATCCGCAGCGATTTATTGCCTGCTGCATTGATGGAATCGTTGCTGCGCCTCGAAGAAAAAATGGGCCGTATCCGGAATGATCATTGGGGACCACGCATCATCGATATAGATATTTTATTTTACGATAAAGAGCTAATTCACCTGCCGCATTTACATGTGCCGCACCCGGAAATGCACAAGAGAAATTTTGTTTTGGTTCCGTTGAATGAGATCGCGCCTGAATTTATTCACCCCGTTTTTAAAAAGAATATCGCTCAATTGCTGGAAGAATGTCCCGACAAATTAACCGTTCTTAAAGCACTTCAAGCGGGTATTTCCAATGGATAATTTATACAAGTATATCGCCATCGAAGGAAACATCGGTGCAGGAAAAAGTACGCTTGCAAAATTGCTTGCAGAACGAACCGGCGCTAATTATTTGCCTGAAAATTTCGCTGATAATCCTTTTCTGCATTCCTTTTATGAGGACACTAAACGGTATGCGTTTACGCTTGAGCTCGCTTTCCTGGAAGAACGTTTCAGGCAGATAAGGGAAGCTTCCGGTAAAGAAGGAGCGCTTGTTTCGGATTATTTCTGGGAAAAATCGCTTGTTTTTGGCCGTGTTACGCTTTCAGGAGAAGAGTTGCGTTTGTTTGAACGAATTTATAACGTGCTCGTCACCCAGCTCCCGGTGCCGGATTTAGTCATTTACCTGCATCGTCCGCCGGAACGACTTTTAGCCCAGATCAGCCGACGCGGAAGGGGTTTTGAACAGGCCATTCCGCAAGAATACCTGGCGAAAGTAGGAGCAGGCTACCGCGATTTTTTTGCGTCGGAGAACAGGATGCCTGTGCTTTGGCTGACGAATGATTATGGTCCGGAAGCATTGCTGCAGCAAGTGTTGACCTTAATAAAGAAGCCCTATTCCAAAGGCCTTCACCTGCTTTCATAGGTTATTGGTAGGTTTTAAATATGGATTTATATTGTAAATGGAACCAATACCGGCCGGTTTACGTTTCACCTATTGATTGAAACAGAATTGCATTCCGTTGTTTTCAGCATCTCACCATTCGTTTATTTATACATAATCAAAATTCTACTATCAAAAGTTTAACATCAGCCATATGCTAAAATGTCTCATTAACTGATGATATAGAGCGAATTAACTGGTAAACACGATTTTCCTTTCTTTTTTTGGGAATTTGTTTACTTTTGCCACCGTACCATAAAAAAGTAAAATCCTGACCAGATCATGAAACAATCAAAACTTTACGTCCTCGGAATCGCTGTAATAGCAGCAATGGGCTTTTCATCATGCAGCGGACTTGGCAAAATGGCCAAGAAAGAAGCATTGGTGAAATACACCGTAACACCTAATCCGCTCGAAATGCACAACGACAGCGTGATGGTGACTATTAACGTTAATTACCCGCCAAAGTATTTTGGTAAAAAAGTGGTATTGACAGTAACGCCACAGGTTGGTGATCATAAATTCAAGACAGCTACTCTTCTTGGAGAGAAAGCAGTTGGAACAGGAACAAAAATCAATTACAAAACAGGTGGTTCTTTTACTTACACCGATAAAGTAGCTTACACTTCAGACATGAAAGATGCTGATTTGACATTGAGCGCTACCGGCCAGGTTAAAAAGAAAACCAAAGACATGCCATCACGTGTGATCGGTCATGGTACAATCATCACACCTTATTTGCTTAAGAATGATGACAAAGCGATCATCGGAAAAGATCAGTTTGTAAAAACAATTCCGAAGACTGTTGAAGGAAAAGCATTTTTCGTAATCAGCAGCACTTCTTATACTCCTAAAAAGGATGTTAAAGGTGAGGAAATGAAGCCTGTAATGGAGTTCATGAAAGCACACCGCAACAACCCGAACATGGAGCTGAAAAACATTTCTATCTCTGCTTATGCTTCACCGGACGGAGAATCATCTATGAACGCTGAATTAGCTGAAGATCGTTTGAAAAAAACACAGTCAGATTTGCAAAGTGCTAACAAAGACAAAAAGACCGGTTACGAGCCTGCAACACAAGAAGGTTTCTACCAGAAACAAACAACAGCTGAAGATTGGGCTGGTTTCCAGGCTGCAGTTGCTGCTTCTAACATTAAAGACAAAGATTTGATCCTTCGTGTTCTTTCTACTTACCCTGATGGTGAGAAGCGTGAGCAGGAAATCAAGAATATGGCTGCTACTTACGAAGAGCTTGCAAAAGACATTCTTCCACAGTTGCGTCGTTCTGTTGTAACAGTAAATGCAATTCAGCACAACCGTACTGATGAGCAGATCCTGAAATTTGCACGTACATCTGCTGACAGTCTTTCTGTTGAAGAAATTCTTTACGCAGCTACATTGACAAATGACATGAACGAAAAGTTGAGCTTCTACCGTTCAGCTGAGCGTATGTATCCATCTGACTGGAGAACTTCAAACAACGTTGGAGCAATTCTTTTGATGCAGAACAAACTTGCTGATGCAAAAACACAGTTCAACAAAGCAGCAGGTATTTCTCCTAACAACCCGATCATCATGAACAACCAGGCGATCGTAATGCGTTGGGAAGGCAATCGTAAAGATGCTAAAGCTCAGTTAGACAAATCAGGTGCTGCTGGTCCGGAAGTTTCTTACAACCAGGGAATCATTGCAGTTCAGAACGGTCAGTATGCTGAAGCGGTTACTTATTTCGGAAGCAATGCTACTTTCAACGCAGCGCTTGCAAAAATGCTTTCCGGTGATAATGACGGAGCTTTGACAACATTGGATAAGAGTGCAGAAAAAGAAGACGCATTGTCTTATTACCTCCGCGCAGTTATCGCTGCACGCAAAGGCAACAAAGACAACGTGATCAACAATCTTAAGATCGCTATCGAAAAAGATCCTTCTTTGAAAGCGAATGCAAAATCAGATGTTGAATTTTTGAAATACCGTGAAGATTCTGAGTTCAATGGACTCGTAAACTAATACAGGACTATTTGGTACGAAAAAGTCCCGTCGCAAGACGGGACTTTTTTTGTGGTTATATGAGCAGTTGTTTTGTGTCTTTTGGGGATTTGGGTTTTATTTTTTTTGAAATTTCTCAAGGATGTCCCAAACTACAATTCCAACGCTTACAGAAATATTAAGCGAGTGTTTCATTCCGTACTGAGGAATTTCAATTACTCCATCGCTTTCGTTTACCAATTCCTGTTGCACGCCTTCCACTTCATTTCCGAAAATTAAAACCAGCTTTTCGTTCTCTGCCGGAATAAAACCGGAAAGTGAAATGCTGTTTTCCGCTTGTTCGATTGCATAAATTTTCCAGCCCGTAGCTTTCAGCTGACGAATTGTTTCCAGCGCAGATTCGGAATGTTTCCACACAACTGTTTCTGTAGCGCCCAAAGCTGTTTTCTGAATTTCGCGATGCGGAGGAACGGGAGTAAATCCACAGAGATAAATTGCTTCAATAAGAAACGCATCAGCCGTCCGAAAAACAGCGCCCACATTATTCATGCTTCTCACATCATCAAGTAAAATGATGATAGGATTTTTTTCCGCGTTACGGAATTCATCTTGGGTTTTTCTGTCGAGCTCTTCGTTTAATAGCTTTCGCATTTTATAAAGGTAGGGAGTTTCTTGTTTCTCGTTTCTTGTTTCTCGTTTGTTGTTTCTTGTTTGTTATTCGGTTTTTATTTGTCGTTGGATTCATTTCAATTATTTTTTTAAACCCGAAACCCGAAACCCGAAACCCGAAACCCGAAACCCGAAACCGTTCTGTAACTATTCCTCATCTCCAGCCGTCTTACTTCCAAATAAAAGCTAACAACCTAACAACTACATATCATGAAAACGAAATTTTACTCACTCATCGCGGCCATTTTGCTTTTTGCAGCTCCGGTTATGGCTTGCAAAGATTCTCTCTCTTGTAAATTAAATATTGACGACTCTTTCAAATTCTGGCAGGGACTTGACATTGGTGTTAATGGATATTTGAATACTAAAAACAGCACTGCTACGCCGGAAACTTTTCCTTTTCTCGAATTGGATTACGCACGCTCGCGCAGCTTTTCGTGGAATGTAGCGCAATACAATTTTCATATTTATAAAAATTACATCAACCTGGTTACAGGAGCAGGTTTTGAATGGAACAGCTATGTGTTCAAACAAAATGTAACGCTTGCTACTGATGTGAATATGATTTCTGCAATGAACGATTCAATTGACTTCACAAAAAATAAATTGAAATCGACCTGGGTGAAAGCGCCGCTGATGATCGAGTTCAATACGAACAAAGACGAGAACAAATCGTTTCACATTGCAGTAGGAGCGGAGATCGGCTACAATATTTTCCGAAACCGCCAGAAGCAGGAATACATGTACAAAGGCGAAGAGCAGAAACGTAAAACAAAAGATGATTTTAATATTAACCCGTTTCGTTACAGCTTAGTTGCGCGTGTTGGATTCGGACGCTATACGTTGTTTGCTAATTATGGAATGTCGGAATTGTTTAAAGCAAATCAAGGTCCGCAGGTTTATCCGTTTAGCATGGGGATAAATATTCATTTGTAGGAATTTGAAATTAGGGAATAGGAAATAATGGAAGAATAAATAGGGAATGGAAATTGGGAAAATGCCGGATCAAGGAAGTGATTCGGCATTTTTTGGGCATGTTCTCTTACGCAAGATTTTTATTAGCAATTAACACATCAGCATATTTACTTTTCGAAACGTGCGAAGGTAGATTAGTACATTATTTTTTCCCGGCAAGCTCTTCTCCTCTTTTTTCTGCTGCCACAATTCCATCTACAATTGCTTTATGCAAACCCCTGTCTTCAAAAACTTCTAGTGCGGCTTCTGTAGTTCCGCCTTTTGATGCCACTGTTTTTATTAAATCATCAAACGATTTGCTTGCGTTGTTCACCAAATGAAAAGCGCCAAGCATGGTTTGTTTTACCAATGTGGTTGCAGTCACCTCATCCATTCCCATTTCTTTTCCTGCGCTGATCATTGCGCATAGGATGTAATAGAAATAAGCAGGACCGCTTCCACTAAGCGCAGTGACGGCGTTAAGCAATTCTTCTTTTTCAAAATACGCAGTGCGGCCCGTGGTAGCCAGCACATTTTCCACTTTGCGCACCTGTGACATTGTTACACTTTCGTGTGTGCAGAATCCTGTCATGCCCATTCCCGCTTCTACCGGTGAATTTGGCATGGCGCGGATGATGGCCTTGTGCGAAAGCATTTCTTCAATTTGCGCAATCGTAATTCCAGCCATGATGGAAAGCACAATTATCCGGGAATGGATTACGACTTTTAATTTCGGGGCAAGCGCTGTAAAATCCTGTGGCTTGACAGCGAGAATAATTATTTCGCTTTCAGAAATTTTGGGATCATCGGCCAGTACTACTTCACCGATATTCATTTTGCGCAGCTCGTCTTTACGCATTTCGTTCTTTTCTACGAGCATTAGCTCTGCGGCGCTGACAATATTGTAACGGAGGAAGGAGCGTGCGTACACAAGACCCATGTTGCCGCAACCAAGGATGGTGATTTTCATGGTGCGAAGATAGACTTGAGATTTGAGATGTGAGACATGAGATGTGAGACATGAGATGTGAGATGTGAGACAGACAAGGCGTTTGTTAAAACTACTGACTATCAACCTTTACTGCGTCTAAAGTCTCATATCTAACATCTCATGTCTTTTATCAACATTATGTTAAAAACTTTCCCTGATTTCATGGGGTTTACGGGGTATTTTTGAGGTGAATGGCCAAGGTTAAAACTATTGTAAACGGGGTGACGGAAACTCCGCTGATGAAACAATTCAATTCTATCAAGGCGAGATATCCTGATGCGTTGCTGCTGTTTCGTGTGGGCGATTTTTATGAGACGTTTGGTGATGATGCGATAAAAGCTTCTGCGGTTTTAGGAATTGTACTTACGAAAAGAGCGAATGGTGCTGCTTCGTACATTGAGCTTGCGGGTTTTCCTCATCATTCTTTGGAAACATATTTACCGAAGCTTGTGCGTGCCGGAATGCGTGTGGCGATCTGCGACCAGATGGAAGATCCGAAGCTGACGAAAACGATTGTAAGGCGCGACGTGACGGAACTGGTTACACCCGGCGTTTCTTTCAGCGATAAAGTGTTGGATCACCGCTCGAATAATTTTCTTGCGGCTGTTTTTATGGATGAAAACAAATGCGGCGTTTCTTTTCTTGATGTTTCTACCGGCGAATTTTTAGCTGCGGAAGGCGATATTATTTACGTTGAAAAATTGTTGCAGAATTTTCGTCCGAGCGAAGTGCTCTACCAAAAATCGAAGAAGAAATTATTTGTAGAAACGTTCGGCGAGAAGTTTTATATTTTCGGACAAGAGGACTGGATCTTCACGGAAGAATTTTGTACGGAGAAAATAATGAAACACTTTTCGGTGAATTCGCTGAAAGGTTTTGGTGTGGATGGAATGCTTGCGGGAACAATTGCGGCTGGTGCTGCGCTGCATTATTTAACAGAAACAAATTACGAACGCATTCAGCATATTTCTGCTTTGTCGCGTATTGAAGAAGATAAATATGTTTGGCTCGATCGTTTTACCATTCGCAATCTTGAATTATTCGGTTCGGCGAATGAGAATGCAAAAACGCTGACAGATGTAATTGACCGCACTGTTTCACCGATGGGCGCGCGCTTATTGAAACGCTGGCTCGCGCTTCCGTTAAAAGATATTGCGCCGATCAACGAACGACTGGAAGGTGTGCAGGCATTTTTGGAGCGTGCTGAATTGCGTGAAAAACTTTCTGAAATAATCCGCCACATAGGTGATTTGGAAAGATTAGTTGCGAAGGCTGCAGCTGGTAGAATTAATCCGCGCGAAATGCAGGCGCTGCGTCGTGCGCTCGATAGCCTGATCCCGATTCGTGAAGCGTGTTTAACGAGCGGACAACCGCAGCTGGAAAAGATCGGCGAAAAAATAAATCTGTGTGCTGTGCTGCGCGATCGCATTACGAAAGAACTGCATCCTGATCCGCCAATGCTTGTGCATAAAGGAAGTGTGATGGCGGATGGTGTGGATGTTGATCTTGATGAATTGCGCCAGCTTGCTTATTCGGGGAAAGATTATTTGCTGCAGCTGCAACACCGTGAAGTGGAGCGCACAAAAATTCCTTCGCTGAAAGTTGCGTTCAATAATGTGTTCGGCTATTACCTTGAAGTTTCGAATGCGCATAAGGATAAAGTTCCGGTGGAATGGATTCGCAAACAAACCTTGGTAAATGCGGAACGTTACATTACGCCGGAATTAAAAGTGTACGAAGAAAAAATTCTCGGCGCTGAAGAAAAAATTCTTGCTATTGAACAGCGACTTTTCGCCGCGCTTGTGCTTTCACTTTCGGAATGGATCGTGCCGGTGCAGCGTAATGCAGCATTGCTCGGTCAGCTCGATTGCCTTATCGGTTTTGCAAAGCTTGCGCAACAGCAGAATTACGTTCGTCCGCACATTAACGATTCCTACATCATTGATATTAAAAACGGACGCCATCCTGTGATCGAGCAGATGCTTCCTGTGGGCGAAAGTTATTTTGCAAATGATATTTACCTCGATCCGGATTCACAGCAGATCTTAATGATCACCGGTCCGAACATGGCGGGTAAATCTGCTTTGCTGCGTCAAACTGCATTGATCGTACTGCTTGCGCAAATGGGTTCATACGTTCCTGCCACGCATGCGCAGATTGGTTTGGTAGATAAAATATTTACGCGTGTTGGTGCTTCGGATAATATTTCTTCGGGCGAATCGACGTTCATGGTGGAGATGAATGAAACGGCGAGCATTTTGAATAATCTTTCTGCGCGAAGTTTGGTGCTGCTTGACGAGATTGGAAGAGGAACGAGCACATACGATGGAATATCTATTGCGTGGTCGATCGCAGAATTTATTCATGAGCAGCCAACAGCAAGGGCGAAAACTTTATTTGCAACGCATTATCATGAATTGAATGATATGGCGGATCGTTTTCCGCGTGTGCGCAATTTTAATGTGAGTGTGAAAGAGGTGAATAACAAGGTGATCTTCCTGCGCAAATTAGTTGCGGGTGGAAGTGAGCATAGCTTTGGAATTCATGTTGCGAAGATGGCGGGCATGCCGAGGAGGGTGGTGGAGCGTGCGAAAGAAGTTTTAATTCAGCTGGAGAAATCGCATAGTGGGGAAGAGCTGATGAACGAGCCGCGTACAAAGAAAAGTATCGGGGCAAAAGAAGAAGATCTTCAGCTTAGTTTTTTCCAGCTCGATGATCCGGTTCTTGAAAATATCCGTGAAGAGATTTTGAATACGGATATCAATACGCTTACGCCGGTTGAAGCGTTGATGAAGCTGAATGATATTAAGAAGCTGATTGGTGGGAAGTGAGACCTCGATACATCTCGTCAGAATAATTATTGTGCCGTTGATTTAAAATTGTCTCTGACGAGACACTCGGTCTGACAATTCAGTAGTAGAAGCTGACCTCGACGCATCTCGTCAGAATAATTATTCTGGTGAGGATTTAAAATTGTCTCTGACGAGACACCCGGTCTGACAATTCAGTAGTAGAAGCTGACCTCGATACATCTCGTCAAAATTGGTTTGACAATTCACTGAAGAAAGTGAATTATTTCTGAAGGTTTGATATCGGTATAATTTTTGCCAAGTTTTAGAAATAACACATTCTTATTATGGCAAATTTCAATGATATTGTAAATTCCGATACGCCCACTTTGGTTGATTTTTCCGCTGAATGGTGCGGTCCGTGTAAAATGATGGCACCGATTCTTGATCAGCTGAAAAATATGGTTGGGGATAAAGCAATCATTATTAAAGTTGATATCGATAAAAATCCCGCTGCTGCAAATGCTTTCCAGGTTGAAAGTGTTCCGACGCTGATCATTTTTAAGAATGGAAAAATCAAATGGCGTCAGTCCGGTGTAATCGAGGCTGATCAGTTGAAGCAGCTTATCGATCAGCATAGCTAATTGGATTATCCGGGTTACGCTTTGCTTTTTTGATATCTCCGATGCAGACTCAAAGCGCACAAATTGTGAAATATTTTTCCCATCCATCCTCCTATAAGTTCGTATTACGCTGGTCGTAAGAACGAAATTGAATTGGTATACAATTTGAAAATGATTTATCTATTCCCTGTTATTAAACAGAGAAATTTTAAGAGCCTGATAAATTTTATCTTCCGAAATTCTTATGCGTCTTTTTGCACCATGCTTCGTTACTTTCCTTGTCCAGACTTCCTTTGGGTATGGACTGCGAAAAGTGCCTCGCCCGGCACAAAAATCCGCTTATAATAATTCCGAAACCTAAAATTTAAACAGGCTCTAAGTGAATAAATTTGTACTGGTTTTTATTTTTTTCTTCGTTTCGCTGCGCTTTTTTGCTCAGCCCGTGCTTCCTGTTGCTGAACGTCTCGTTACCATAGATTGTGAAAACAGGCGTATCGATGAGGTGCTCCATGATATCAGCGCACAGGGCAAATTTGAATTTGTATGGAGTTCCGATCTTTTCGACGCATCTAAAACAGTTTCGATTCATGCAAAAAATGTAACCGTACGTCGCGCCATCTATTTAGTGTTTG
>JBKJMR010000054.1:0-4572 GCA_046596275.1 Bacteroidia bacterium
CCGTCCGGAACCTGCGCCGGCAATGTATTGGTGTCGGCAGTTTCTCTTCCCAGGCGTTTGAAAATTGCGATCACATCTTCAAGGATCTGTTCATCCATCCGCCATTCCATTTTGAAATACTCCTTCAGCGTTTTTTTCGTCAGATCGTCTTTTGTCGGTCCGAGTCCGCCGGTGATGAGAATAATATCCGCGCGGTTTTTTGCTTCATCGAGCGCAGCCACAATATGCACAGGGTCATCGGAAACCGAAGTGATTTGTTTTACGCGGATTCCGTTTAAGCTCAACTGTTGTCCAAGCCAGGCCGAATTGGTATCAATAACCTGCCCGATCAATAGTTCGTCGCCGATGGTAATTATTTCTGCTAACATGGGACAAAGTTAAAGGGTTTCGGGTTCGGAGTTTCGGGTTTAAAAGTTTCGGGTTTCTGGTTTAAAAGTTTCGGGTTTCTGGTTTAAAAAGGTTTCTGGTAATTAACCGACAAACAAGAAACCTGAAACAAGAAACCTGAAACACGGAACCCGAAACCCGAAACTAAGAAATTGGCAAAGTATTTGTAATATTGCTCTTACCTCAAAGACATTTATTATGAAAAAATTCCTCCTCGTAGCCGCTAGTGCTGCTATTGTTATTACTTCCTGCGACCTGAATAAAGTCCTTCACCATGTAAATAATGGCCTTGAAACGGTTAATAACGGAACTTCTGCTCCCGGACTTTCCAGCGCCGAAATTGCCAATGCGTTGAAAGATGCGCTGATGCAGGGAACCAACAAGTCGACAGCATCCGCTTCTAAAGTTGATGGCTTTAATAAAAATGCGAAGATCCGTATTCCGTTTCCGCCTGCAGTTCAGAATGTAAAAGACTGGGCGGTGAAATTCGGTTTGCAGGGACAGGTGGATAAATTCGAAGAAACCTTAAACCGCGCTGCCGAAGAAGCTGCAACAGGTGCTGCACCTATTTTTATTGATGCAGTAAAAACAATGACCATCCAGGATGCGCTTGGAATTCTTAAAGGGACAGACACATCTGCAACGCATTACCTGCGTGTAAAATGTACTGCGCCTTTGAATACTAAATTCAAGCCGACTGTTCATAATGCAACTGAAAAAGTTCAGCTGACAAAATACTGGACACCGATCACTTCAGCTTATAACAGAGTTCCCGGCCATACTCCTGTAAATACTGATCTTGATCAATACGTTTGCAACCGCGCTATCGATGGACTTTTTAAATTGATCGGCGATGAAGAAACAAATATTCGTGTTAATCCGATTGCAAGAGCTACTGATATTATGAAAAAAGTTTTCGGATCGAAAGAGAATCCACATAATAACTAGTAGTCATCCGCCGCGGAGTAGTCAGTAGTCAGTAGTCAGTAGTCAGTTATAAGAAAATAAAAAAGGTTCGGAAGTAATATTCCGAACCTTTTTTTTCGCTAACCAAACAACTATTGCATAATTAACCTAACAACTTTTACTGAATCTTCAACGCTTACTTTCATAAGGTAAACGCCAGCTTGCATATTTAAAATCTCTGAGTCCAACCCGAACCTGTGCATGCCCGGAAGGCAAGTTCCTGCGAAAATGGTTGCGACCAGCTGTCCCTCGATATTAAAAACTTCTACTGTTGCATTTGATATTTGAGAAATATAAAGCTCTGCTACTGCCTCTGAGCTGAATGGATTCGGATAAACGTTCAGAGAAGTTCCTTCGCCGATTGCAATCAGTCCTGTAGTGAGCAATGTGGTTGTATCAGAAACCGCGCTACAGCCATTGTTGTTTGTTACTATCACTTGATAGTTTCCGCCGACAATTGCATTGTGAACCTGGCCGGTTGCCCCGGTGATCATATTTCCATTGAGCATCCATTGGTAAGAAAACGCCGGAGTTGATGTGAGAACAGTTCCTGTTTGTGAAATGACAGGCTGTGCTGGTGCAGGATAAACAGTAACGCTTGTTGGTGTTCCTGATGTTGCAGAACATCCGTTTGCATCTGTTACTTCAAGCGAATAAATTCCTGTCGAATCAATTATAAAGCTTGAATTTATTTCTCCCGCAATCAGCTGGCTATTGTTATACCATTGGTAATTATAACCTGTTCCTGTTTGCGCCTGTAGCAAAAGTGAATCTCCTTCGCAGAATTGTGTATTTGCGTTTGGTGTGTACGCTGCAACAGGATTTGGACTTACAGTCACATTCACCATCGAAGAACGCGCATCACAACCTGTGGAATTGTTTGTAACATTCACCGCATAGGTTCCTGATGTGCTTGCTGTCCATGTTGCATTTTGTGCGCCTGTAATGAGTACGTTATTGTTGTACCACTGGTAGCTGTAAGTTGAATTATTAACAGACGACATCAGCGATACATTTCCTCCCTGGCAGAATGTGGTAGCGCCAAGCGAAATAACAGATGCCGGCGGAAGCGTATTTACTGTAAGCGGAACAGAAGGAGAAATAGCAGTGCATCCATTTCCATTTGTGATCTGCACTGCATAATTTCCACCTGTACTTCCGGAATAAGCAGGAGTAGTAGCACCGGTAACAAATGAATTATTCAATGTCCATTGATAAGTAAATCCCGGTCCACCACCAGTTGCAGTAAAGTTTGCAATGTCACCAGTACAAATTGCGTTAGCCGATGCAACAGGTGCGGTAACAGGTCGACAAACATCAAGCCACATGGAAGAAGGAAGATGATAGATGTAGATCATCGTTGTTTTTCCTGTGAACGTTACCTGGCCGTCTGCGTTCGGAGAATTAATGCCGTAATCATTATCATTCACGATTGCAATAGTAGAATCATCAATGATGGTAATTCCTTCCGGCTTGTCGTGGGAAAGATTCCAGTTCGATTCAAGCAAATCGATCAGCAGTGTTTTCTGAACAGGAACTATTCCATTTGCCTGTGCAGCTGTTGCAGTATTTAATTGTTCGAATGTCAGGCCTGAAAAATTCTCAGCAAGGATTGGTGTTGCGTTTGCAATATCAATCTTATAAATATTCTTGAAATTAAAACCGTTACGCTCGCAATGTTCAATGACAAGAAATTCATGATTATTTACAGCAACGATATCACCGATCTTCCAGTCTTTATTCCGGATTCCATTGCTTCCACCGATAACAGCATCATGCGCATATGCATACATACGTGTAATGCCGGTTGAAGGATCATATTCAACAAGACGATGTAAGGAAGAAGCGTCACTCGCTGTTGCAGACGGATTTGCAAGCGGCGATTGAACAATTGTGTACACTTTTCCGTTCGGAGTAAATGCAACACCTTCGAATCCGCGGTTTGCAACACGCTTTTTCAGCATCGTATCAATAGGAAGATTATTTGCAGATGCGCCATATGGTGTGTAACGTGTAATGATCTCGCCTGTCGTTTTATTTACACGTGAAAATGTAGTACCATATTCTTCGCAGATATAAAGATCATTATTGTTTCCTTCAACAATTCCTTCCGGATCCGCGCCCCAAACATCAGCAGCAATAACTGTAGGTGTAAGATTGCTCCATGCAACTTCGCCTGTTCCGCCTGAACCAATTGGATTCGGCACACCGGTTGCATTTGTTCCGCCCGGACGTTTTAATGTTGTTGAATTAAGCACAACAATTGAATCGCCTTGTGTTTTTACACGGTGAATTTTTGGCGCATACGTTGGAAAAGGAAACAGCAAAGTGGTTCCTGATGCATTCGGATTACTTGTTGCATCGAGATTTGGACCGCGATCAGTTGTTACATAAAATTCATTTGTCGTTCCCGGGATATAATGAATTCCGGAATAACCACCTTCATAATATTGATTACCATTAAATGTTCCGATCAAGGTAGAATCTGTCAGCAGGTAATTATCTACCTGCAATTCACTGTTCGCAGTAAGCTGCAAATCGATCTGGTAGATAGCAATTGTACCGCTGATTTCATTTGAAACCACCAGCAGGTTGCGGCCATTCGGACTTTCAGCTTTCGGAATAAAAAGAATTCCTTCTGGTCCGAGATCTCCGCCCTGGTTCAATGCAGGTGTTTGCGAAAAGATTCTTGTAGTAAAATACGTCACAAAATAAGGAGCAGTTGGATTTGTAACATTATAAACTACAATTCCACCGATACGTTCCATCCCGATAAATGCGTACGTACTGTCGCCGATCACAATAATTTTCGCATCCTCCGGTTCCGGACCTTTATCATCGCTCCGGTTTTTCTTTGTGTTGTTTGTATTGCTGCAATTAAAATTGTTGGTGTAATTCGCAGCAAAATATTGTTCAAGGTCATCACCACTATCATACACCTGTGTCATCGCGGAATCCCAAATTGAAAAAGAGCGCGCGCCAAAAGAATACAACACATCCATGTCGCCATCATTATCTGTATCGCCGAATTTGTTGCTGATATTTAATCTTCCGATGTTGCTGCTGTTCTGCAATGAAGCTGCATTCGGAAAAGCAACCGGATCAAGCGTGCGTGAGCTTACGCGACTTGCTTCATTCAACGCATTGTATTCACGCACATCACCTTCATTCGCTGAAATGATATACATCATTCCATTATAACGAAAAGAAGAAAGTCCG
>JBKJMR010000179.1:0-5309 GCA_046596275.1 Bacteroidia bacterium
CATCTACGAATGGCGCGATTCCGTTTTCGTCAAATTAGATTAGCTGACAACTGACAACCGACAACTGGATTACTGACGATTGAATATTGCTGTACACGGACGCGAGGCCTGCCTGCCGCCGCGCTTGCAGGTGCTCCCGCAGGCAGGCATCGCGTCTCTACAGACAACCGACAACTGACAACTAACTACCGACTCCGCCGCGGCGGATGACAACTACTTTTCAACAATTCCATAGGGAAACTCACTGTCGCAAGCAGAATTTCGACTGTTTGAATTAGTTATCTTTGTACCGCCCTATGAAAATACGTGTTGGCATCTTTTTTGGCGGCGTTTCTAAAGAACGCGAAATCTCCTTCGCAGGAGGCAGAACAGTCTACGATAATCTCGATAAAGCACTGTTTGAACCTGTTCCTATATTCGTTGACAGCTTTGGTAAATTTATTCTCCTCAGCTGGGAATATATTTACAAAGGCAGCGTCCGCGATTTTTATCCGCCACTCGAAATGGTTCCCGATTCACCGGGAGAATTTCAAGTGTACGCCGAGAGTTTGAATCCGGATGAAAACCAGCAGGAAGCAATGGCGGCGAAACTCGGAAAACGTTTGGCGGCTGATGATTTAAAAAGCCTTATCGATTTTGCTTTTTTATGTTTGCACGGACCATTCGGGGAAGATGGAAGAATACAGGGAATGTTCGAATACCTCGGAATTCCGTATTCAGGAAGCGGCGTTTTACCTTCGGCGATCGGGATTGATAAAGCGATCCAGAAAAGGATGATGGTGAATGCAGGATTTGCTTCTCCGGAATTTTTCGCGGTGAAAAGGAATGAATGGTTTAGCGGCGATAAAGAAACCATTTTTGAAAAAGCAAAAAAAGAAATTAGTTTTCCGCTGGTAATGAAATCTGCCACGCAAGGTTCATCTATCGGCATTACCATTTTGCATAAGGATAATCTTTCAGAATTTATTTCTGCAGCAAATAAAAGTTTTTTCACCCGCGAAGTTTCTTCTGTTGAATGGAAAAATCTCGATGAAGAAGGCAAGAACGAATACATCCGCTCACTGACAGATATCCGCGAAGGAATCGGAATGCCTTTGATCCTTCATGCAGATGGAAAAACTGAAATAAGCTTTCACCCGGATGTTTTGCTGGAATCGGTAGAAACTTATTTTACACAAAACGAAACGCCGTTATTCCTCGAATCGCTCGATGCAGAAAGTGAAATTCTCATTGAAGGATTTATTGAAGGAAAAGAATTCTCCTGTATCGTTGTAGAAGATGAAAACGAGCTTCCGGTTGCGCTTCCTCCAACAGAAATCCGGAAAGGAAAAGAGTTATTCGATTACCGCTCAAAATATTTACCCGGACTTTCCCGCAAGATCACACCGATCGAATTGCCGGAAGATCAGATTGAAAAGATCCGCAAAGAATGTGAACGTCTTTTTTCAGCGCTCAACTTCGATGTGTATGCGCGAATTGACGGATTCATTACCAAGGAAGGAACTATTTTTCTGAATGATCCGAATACAACTTCGGGCATGATGCCTTCTTCTTTCTTTTTTCACCAGGCAGCTGAGATCGGTTTGAATCCGTCACAGTTTTTGACGTTTATTCTTCGCACTTCTTTACGTTCAAGAATTCGCAGTGATAAAAACGCACATCGTTTCGATCATCTGCTGCAGCGTTTGGATGAAGCAATGCATCTCTCGCGTGCAAAAGGCGAAAAGAAAATTCGTGTTGCAGTTGTATTAGGCGGATATTCTTCAGAACGTCATATCTCCGTAGAGAGCGGAAGAAATATTTATGAGAAGCTTTCTTCTTCCACAAAATATGCTCCGTTTCCTGTTTTTCTCACAGGCAGCAATGAAGAGCATAAACTTTATGTTATCCCTGTAAATATTCTGCTCAAGGATAATGCAGACGACATCAAAGACAAAATTGATAACTGGAAAGTTCATCCTGTTGTGCAGCGCATTATTGATACGTGTCATTCCATCACGCACACATATTCCACACCCGACGCGCTCGCAGCCCCGCGAAAAATTTCTTATGATGAGCTCGCACAACTAAGCGATGCAGTTTTCATCGGCCTGCACGGTCGCCCCGGTGAAGATGGCGCAATTCAGGAAAAGCTGGATGCGCTTGGACTTCCTTACAACGGTTCCGGAAAAGCAAGCTCAGAAATTACCATTGATAAATACCGCACGAATGAAATTCTCATGCAGCATGGATTTTTAGCGGCTGCACATATGCTTGTCACCGAAGACGACTGGAAATCCAATCGGGAAGAAGTGCTTAGCAAAATTGACGCAAACATTAAATGGCCGTTCATCGCCAAACCTGTTGACGATGGTTGCAGCTCTGCAGTTCGCCGTGTAAAAACAAAACAGGAATTAGAAGCATTCGCAGATCTTATCTTCCGCAAAACAGAAGAGCTTGATCTTACGAAAGCAGAAATATTAAAGATCAAAGCGAAAGAAGAATTTCCACGCAAGAAAGTTTTCCTCGTGGAAGAATTGATCAGCAAAAAAGACGCGAAACATTTTCTTGAGATCACCGGCGGAATGCTCACACGCTTCAACGATAAAGGTGAAATGGTGTATGAAGTGTTTGAAGCTTCGGAAGCTTTATCAGAAGGTGAAGTGCTTTCGCTCGAAGAAAAATTCCTGGCCGGGCAAGGCCAGAATATCACGCCGGCCCGTTACGCATTGCAGCCTGCCGATCGCCAGCAGATTTCTGACCAGGTGAAGGCAACCTTAGGCGCAGCTGCACGTCTGTTAAATATCCAGGGTTACACCCGGATTGATGCTTTCGTGCGCGTATATGAACCCGGTAAAATTGAAACAGTTTTTGTGGAAGTAAATTCTTTACCCGGAATGACACCGGCAACCTGCATTTTCCACCAGGCTGCGATCAACCACTACAAACCCTACGAATTCATTGACCGCATCCTTGACTTTGCATTCGCACGCAAGCGCAAGCAGGTGCAGCAACCTGCATGAACTAATGATTAAAAATATTGTAACATTTCTTAAAAGCCGCCAGTTCCTTATCAATTTCGGGATTGCAATAATTGCTTTGCCGATAGCTATCTGGATCATTTTCGCCTGGATGAGCTCGTACACACATCACAACGATGAAGCATTGCTGGTTCCGGATTTTAAAGATTTAAAGATCAGCACGCTTGACAATTTCGTTTCGGATAAAAAGATCTCCTACGAGATCATCGATTCCATCTGGGATCCGAAACTTCAAAAGGGTGTTGTTGTCAAGCAGGATCCCGAGCCGGGTGCAAAAGTAAAAGAAGGAAGAAAAATTTATCTCTATGTTACTTCCGTTTTGCCTCCGATGATCAATATGCCGAAGCTGGAAGATCTTTCTCTCCGGCAGGCAATGGCGGTTTGCCAGAGCTACGGACTTAACGGAAATCCGAAAGCAATTGAAAATCCATGTGACGGTTGTATTGTGAAGCAAGAATACAATGGAAAAAGAATTGAACCGGGCACGCCGATTAAAAAAGGTTCAAGCATCACGTTGTATTATGGAAAAGGTGAAAAGGGAGGCGCAAAAGAATTTCCTGTTCCTGATCTTGTGGGATTGACATTTCGCCAGGCCCGAGGCAAAATGACGGATCTCGGATTGGAATGGATCGTTGTTGCAGATGCCGGTGTGAAAGACACGTTAAATGCAACAGTTTATAGCCAGGACCCGAAGCCGGGCCGCGACCGCACTTTGATACAGGGAGCAACGCTTGATCTGCGCGTTTCGAATGATAAAAATAAGGCAGGTGGAAGTGAGGATGATGGTGGTGATAAAGACCCTGAATAATTCGTAAATTAGCAGTAGCATGAGGAAGACCCAATTTTTAGTTTTGATTTTCAGCGTTGCATTTTTATTCGCTGGAAAAATTTTCGCGCAGGAGCATTTGGTACCGTTGAGTGTTAACCCGGTACAGGCAGAAGAGGCAGCACGTTTTGCAAATCAGCGCACAGCAGCAGTATTTCCTGCTGATACGATTGTGATGAAGACGGAGGGTTTCCGCGATAAATTCGATTATGAATCGCATCGCCCTGATACGTCCTTGTGGCAATTGGACATTGCATTTTATTCTCCTGCTTTCAATCCACCAGGAGTTTATATAAATCGCACATGGGCAATGTCGCCGATCAATTTAGGCGTTTGTACGTTTGACGGATTAAAATGGAATGGTCAGCCGTATGATACGCTGGCTTCGCAAAACAGCAGCGGAAGAGCGGATGAATTAATGTCGCGTCACATTGATCTTAGCAGGAGAAAAATAACGGATACCACATTCACCACAATGTCAGTTGGTGATTCTGTTTACCTGAGCTTTTGGTACCAGTCCGGCGGAAGAGGTTACATGCCGAACAACGCGGATTCTTTGCTGCTCGATTTTAATATTCCAGCATGGAATACCGGTGCTTATGATGGATTTAATTCCAACTGGAAAAACGTTTGGTTCTCGGAAGGATACAATTCAGGAGGCGATACCAGCTTTCATATTGTACTCATCAAGCTTGACAGCGCTTCTTATTTTACTCCCGGATTTCGTTTTCGTTTCCGCAGCAATGCATCACGCGGCGGTAGCAATGATCACTGGCACATCGACGATGTTTTTCTGAGACCGGGTGGATCGATCAATGATTCTATTGTGAAAGAAGCATCGTTTGTTTATCAAATGCCTTCTTTCATTAAAGATTTCCAGGCAATGCCCGCTGATCATTACAAACCTGCTACGAACATGATCGACCAGGTTCAAATTGCGATAAGGAATAATGACACGCTCGCGACAGGAAGAAACATTACTACCAGCTATAAGGTATATGATGAGTTGGGTGCGATGATTCATGCGAGCACTCCTTCCCCATTTACCATACTTACATTTGACTCCGTCGGATACCAGGATTATGCACCGCAAGCATCGCCTTTAATTTATCCTGCGAATTGGACTACCGGCTTCCCGTCTTTCGCTACCGGTGACACAGGATTTTATGTGATCCGCCATAAATTGGTAGACGGAGCACGGGTTGACTCTGCCGATTTCCGCCAGTCATTTTATAATTATTATGCTTATGATGACGGCACAGCAGAAGTTGGTTATGGTTTGTACGGACAATATTCACAGCTCGCATATAAATTCACTATGCCGCCTGTCGCAGTCGATAGTGATACGCTGACAGCGATTCAAATGTATTTTTTGCCTGTGTTGGATCTTCCTAATATTCGT
The DNA here is from genome assembly GCA_046596275.1 of Bacteroidia bacterium. GTDB lineage: Bacteria > Bacteroidota > Bacteroidia > Palsa-965 > Palsa-965. The sequence continues at coordinate 5,249 of JBKJMR010000179.1, forward strand.
CAGAGGGAATTTACTTTAAAGGTTTGGGGTGATGGCGGAAATCAGCCGGGAACATTAATTT
>JBKJMR010000227.1:0-3698 GCA_046596275.1 Bacteroidia bacterium
TAAAAGGCGAATACATTTTTGATATTCGTTTTCAGGCAGCATAATTTTTTTATTCAATGACCTTACAAGAAATAAAACTCCGCTTCGGAATTATCGGCACAACGCCGCAGCTGGATCGTGCGATAGATATTGCAGTGCAAGTTGCACCGACTGATCTTTCGGTTTTAATTACCGGGGAAAGCGGAACGGGGAAAGAAGTTTTTCCGCAGATCATTCATCATTTGAGTGCGCGGAAACATGGTGCGTATATCGCGGTGAATTGTGGTGCTATTCCGGAAGGAACAATTGACTCGGAATTATTTGGTCACGAGAAAGGATCTTTTACGGGTGCGAATGAAGCGCGTAAAGGTTATTTTGAAGTGGCGGATGGCGGAACAATTTTCCTTGATGAAGTGGCGGAAATGCCGGTTGCAACTCAAGCGCGATTGTTGCGTGTGTTGGAATCGGGTGAATTTATCCGCGTGGGTTCTTCGAAAGTTCAGAAGACAAATGTGCGCGTTGTTGCGGCTACGAATGTGAAAGTGATGGAAGCAATCGGTCGCGGAAAATTTCGTGAGGATCTTTATTATCGTTTGAATACTGTTCCGATCGTTCTTCCTGCTTTGCGTGAGCGTCGCCAGGATATTCATATGCTGTTCAGAAAATTTGCAACTGATTTTGCTGCGAAATACAGAATGCCTGTTATTCGTTTGACACCGGACGCGGAACAAATGCTTTCAAGCTATTACTGGCATGGAAATATTCGCCAGCTGAAAAATGTTACGGAGCAATTATCGATCATTGAAAAAAGTCGCGAGATTGATGTGACCACGCTGAATAAATATTTGCCGGATTATAAAACTGCTGAGTCGAATATGCCGGTGCTTGCGCGTGGAGATAATTCGAATGATCCGCGGGAGAGAGAATTTCTTTACCAGCTTTTGCAGCAGATGAGACAGGAATTGAATGATCTGAAAGCTTTGACGATGCAATTGATCCAGAATGGCGGACGCATTACTCCCGAGATACTTTCACAGAATGCGCCGGTAATTCAAAAACATTTTGCAGAAGCACAACCGGTTTCTTCCAATGGTGAATCGGTGGTTATTCATACTCCGACGTGGAATGATTCTAACGAAGAAATTCCGACCGAAGAAATTGTGGAAGATTCCTTATCGTTGCAGGATAAAGAAATTGAATTGATCACAAAAGCACTTGAAAAACATCGTGGCAAACGTAAAAATGCTGCGAAAGAATTAGGTATTTCGGAACGCACATTGTACAGGAAAATCAACGAATACAATATACAAGGATGAAGCATTTGAGAATAATTTTTCTTCTCGCTATTCTTTTTCCGTTGCTTTATACAAGCAGCTGTACGGTGAGTTATAAATTCACCGGCGGAAGAAAATTTGATGATTCTGTTACAGTTTCAGTAATGACCTTCACCAGCTCTGCGCCGCTTACAAAAGCAACTTTTCCGCAATCATTTTCGGAAACAATGCGTGATGCAATTCAACGCCAGACCAGATTACAAACCGTTGCAAAAAACGGTGATCTGAATTTTGAGGGAACTGTGATTGGCTATTCTGTTGCACCTGTTTCCATTCAAGGCGGTGGAACAAATCAAGCGTCGTTGAACCGTTTAACTGTTACAGTAAGTGTGAAATACACGGACCTCACTAAACCAACTCTGGACTTCGAAAGTTCGTTCACCCGCTTCGCAGATTTTCCAAGCTCACAAAATCTTACAGCAGTCGAAGATCAATTGCTGAAAGAAATTTCTGATCAACTCGTTCAAGACATCATGAACCGATCAATTAACGTCTGGTAGATGAATACGCAACAACTGATCGGCTGGATGAAAGAACCTTCCTCACTTGGGAAGGAAGCGAGCGCGCAGCTGGATACGCTTACGCAAACATTTCCATTCTTCCAGACTGCTCATTTGCTTTACATCAAAAGTCTGCATAACGAGAACAGCTTTCTGTATAATAACCAGCTGAAAGTTTCGGCGGCTTATGCAACGAATAGAAAAGTTCTTTATGAATTAATTACGGCAAAGGGAAAAGGGACGAGGGACGAAAAGGGTTTCGAGTTCAGGGTTTCGGGTTCAGGGTTGGAAAAAGATGAAAAGGTTTCTGAGTTTGAGGCTTCGGGTTCCGGGTTGAAAATTGAAGAACCAATTTCAGTTGAATCAGAAAACAAAAAAACCGAAACTCAGAATACGGAACACGAAACTATCCAACCGGAATTTCCGAAGAAGCGATTTACGAAGGATGAGGATGAGTGGGAATCGGGGATGATTCGTCAGTTACAATTGTTGCATCACTGGCAGATGACTCCGCAGGAAATTCTTGCGAAACGGATTGCGGAAATTAATAAGGAGAAAGAAAAACTAAACCAGGAAATTGTTGCCGAAGTAAAAGCTCCGGTTGCAAAAGAAGAAGCTGTTGCTGAAGAAAAAACAATTGAGGAAAAAGCACCGACTGCGGCAGACGAGATCAATACCTTGCTTTATGTTTTAGTTGAGCCGGGTGAAGCGGAAGATATTTCGAATGCAGAAGAAATTGTAGCTGAAGAATCGGCGGTTGAGCAGGAAGAGGATTGGGAAGTTACCGTGGTGGATGAGGACGCCGAAACTGCTGCTGAGAAAAAATCTGAGCCTGTAAATATCCCGCAGGACGCCCTTTCGCAGGAAATTTTGCGTGGAGCGATCAGTTCTTCCATAGAATTAGAGGTGGATGATTCGATGCCGAGTTTGGCTGATTTGGGGCATAAATCCATCCCGGATCGCAAGCCGGTAATGGCAGAAAAAGAGGAGCCGAAAGTGGAGAAAGAAGCTCCGAAAAAGGAAGAAAAACCAGCTGAAGAATTGACATTTACTTCCTGGCTAAAGAATGTAGGAATTCCGACGGCTCCAGAAGAAAAGACTGATCGTCAACCTGTTAAAACGGAAAAACAGCCTGGTAAATCAGACCTGGTAGATAAATTTATCACGGATGCGCCGCGGATCCAGGTGAATAAGGCATCGTTCTTCAGTCCTGTGAATATGGCGAAGAAAAGTGTGCAGGACAGCGACGAGTTTATTACCGAGACTTTGGCCAAGATTTATGTTAAACAGGGCAATATTTCTAAAGCAATTCGCGCATATCAGAAGCTTTCTTTGAAGTTTCCGGAAAAAAGCAGTTACTTTGCAGCCCTTATTGAAGAACTGAAAAGAACACCTAAATCATAATTACTGTCAGCAATGGCCATACTTCTATCGATCCTCATCATTCTTACCTGCACGGTCCTTATTCTTGCAGTGCTTGTTCAAAATCCAAAAGGCGGCGGACTTGCTTCCGGTTTTAGTTCCGGCTCACAGGTAATGGGCGTACGACGCACAGCAGATTTTCTTGAAAAAGCAACATGGACTTTAGCGGTTCTGCTATTTGTTTTCAGCATTGCATCATCAAGTCCTGCAGGGCAATCATCAACAAGCGCAACAGACGGAACATCTGTGACAAAAGAAAAAGCGGCAGAAATGGAAGCGAATAAAAAAGCACCTCCTGCAAGTCCTTTCGGCGCACCCGGAGCACCTAATGGAATGCAACAAGCGCCTCCAACAGAAAAAAAATAATCTAAATAGAAAACATTATAAAAATGTCAGGAGAAATTTTCCTGACATTTTTTATTTAGAGAATAGACGTCTTGTCAGCGTAACATGAAAGTTTGGC
>JBKJMR010000271.1:0-3934 GCA_046596275.1 Bacteroidia bacterium
GTAGCGATGCTCGTCAATAATTCTTTCAAATCCTCTTTCAATAAATTCTTTTCCTGCAGGAAGTCGCGACAGATCGCCTGGCTTGCGTAGTTCCTGCACTGTTTTTTTGCGCATCTCTTCTGCAGAAAAACCAAGCATGTCGCACAGCCGCTGATTTACATCGATGTAAGAATCATTGTCTGTTCCGACAAGCGCAATTCCGATATACGCCTGGTTGTAAATAGCGCGGTATTTTTCTTCGTTCAGCCTCAGCTCTTTTTCGGCGCGTTTTGCATTCGTGATATCGCGCGAAACCCCCATCGAGCCGATAACTTTTCCTTTTTCGTCTTTGAGAATGCTGGCTGATAAAAGCGCGGTAAATATTTCGCCGTTCTTTTTCCTGTTGACCACTTCTCCCTGGAAATAACCATCACCATCCACGAGTTGCTTCATTACATCAATACGCTGATCGGGATTCAGGTATAAAAACGAAACATGTTTTCCTACTACCTCTTCGGCTTTGTATCCGAATGTTTGTTGTGCTGCGCGATTGAATTCGGTGATATATCCGTTGTTATCAGAAGCGCAGATCATATCGAGTGAGCTGTCGATGAGCAGACGAAGATTTTTCTGGGCGGAGAATAACTCGCTTTCGGTGCGTTTTCTTTCTTCAACTTCTTTGGTCAGCAAGCGGTTTGATTCTTCCGCAAGCTGGGCGCGCATTTGTTCTTTTTCAAGCTTGCGTTCGGCGTTGATGTCGCGGAGGAAAATAAGAATGGAAGGTTCGCCGAGGTAATTATAAATGCTCGGGCGCGTTTCCACTTCTACAATTGTTCCATCGCGCTGTTGAATTTGTAAAATTTCGAAAGGAACGGTTTGTCCCTGCTGAATTTTTTCAATTCGTTCTGCAGAATGTTTTTGATAATCGGGCGAAAGGAATTCGGTGAACTTAAATCCAACAAGCTCATCAATCCCGGAAATTACTTTTGCTGCATTATTGGCGTAAAGAATTTTTCTATCGAAGCCCGCAATGATAATTCCATCCGGGTTTTGCTCCACGAGTGATTTGTAGCTCTCGCGGCTTTCCGTCATTTCAAGCTCGAATTTTTTGCTTGCCGTAATGTCGCGCGTAATTCCATCGATCGCGATTATTTTTCCTGCCTCGTCGTAGGTTGGATTGTATCGCGTTTCGGTCCAGATCTTTTCTCCATTCTTACGCACATTACGCAGGATCATCGGTGAATTGATTTCGGGACGGCCGGCTAATATTTCACGTGTCGATTTATGAAGCAAATCCTCATCATCCTCAAACGTTATTCGTTGAATAAGGTCTGCATCGGCATAAAATTCTTCGGGTGTATAGCCGGTGATGGATTCTGACGACGGGCTTACAAAAACATATTTTCGTTCGGGAAAAAAGCGATAACGAAAAACCATGTCGGAAGCATTTTGAGCTACCACCCGAAACCGCTCTTCGCTTTTGATCAGCTTTTCTTCGGCAGTTTTTTGTTCTGTAACGTCTCTTGCAACTCCGAAAATTTCTGTCAGCCTTCCATTCTCATCGAACCACGGTGTAACGCGTTCTTCGATCCAGATGTAGGCATTTGTTTTAGGCCGACGGAAACGGTAGTAATATAATTTCGGTGTTTTTTCTTTCTGAAGATCTTCGGATGTTGCCTGGATTTTTTCGAGGTCTTCAGGGTGATAATATTTCAGGAAGATGTCTTTATCGTTTAAGAAATCTTCCTTTGAAATTCCGAAAACGGCTTCAATACTTTCGCTGACAAACTTTATGCGCTGACCGGAATCGTTACGCAGATCAATATGATAAATGGTTTCGTCAATGGTGTTCAGCACTTTTTCAAGCGCCATCCTGCTTTCGCGTAAAGCCTGGTCGGACTTAATGCGTTCTGTTACGTTTCGTATTATTCCGAGATTGGCATTATATCTTCCTTCCGAATCAAATTGGGGAAATACGGTTTCTTCGAGCCAGACGTATTCGTTTATTTCTGCGTGTAGAAAGCGATAGATAAATGTTTGCTGCATTTTTTCCAGTCGCAATTTTCTTGCTGTATTATAAACGCCCTCAAGATCTTCTGGATGACAACGATTAATTAAACCCGCCGCATCTGTGATATAATCGTCGGCTGTGATACCCAGAATTTTTTTCAATTGCGGACCAACGTATCGTACTACTTTGGATCCGTCGGTATTTATCTCAATAAAATAAACGAATTCTTCGATCTTACCTAAAACGGTATTGACAAGGTCGCGATCGGATGAAAAAAGCGCTTCGTTGAATTCCAGCGTGATTTCGGGTTGATTCTTTTCGGAAGTTCTTTCGAAACGACCCACCCTTTCCTGCATCCGCTCGATTTCTTCGATCAGCTGTTTTTTTGTCCAGGAAGCATAATTTTTATCCACGGGTCTAGTAGGGGGAACGGGTCAATTATTCAATAAAAACGGGTCACTCTCAATTACTGCTGCCTTCCGCATCTCGTCCTCTCGGGTCTTCAAATCTTATGCGAACGCCATCAAATTTTATTTCAACATCATCTTTGTAAGTTACCGTGAGTGCAATATAACCCTCTTCATCGAAATATTTCCAATCACCGTCTTTTCTTCCGTAAACAAATTTCCCTTCCTGCCATGTCCTGCCATTTTCATACCACCAGGAATGTTTTCCGTCGGGCTGACCATTGATAAAGCTTCCCTGGAACCGTGGTCTTCCGCTTGCGGTGTAAGTATGCTTCCATTCTCCGTTACGTTCGCCAAGACTATAATCTCCTTCTTCACGGTAATCATCGATCTGAAAAAACCAATGACCTTCTTTTAGTCCATCGATATATTCTCCCTGGGTAATTATTGTGCCGTTCGCACTGTATTCGGTTAATGTACCGTTGCGCAATCCCTCTGTGTAAATTTCTTCGCGCAATATTTGTTCGTTTTCATAATACCATTTCCATGTTCCTACAGGCCGGCCTTTCGTATCATATTTTCCGATCTGGTCGGTTTTTCCATTCTCATATAAATATTTCCAGTTGCTAACTTTCACGCCGTCTTTGTAATCGCCTTCGCCCTTTAATTCGCCGGTTTCATAAAACTCCTGCCAGTGTCCCTGCTTCACTCCTGCCTGGTCGTAAATTCCTTTTCCTACAAGAATTCCTTCGAGATAAACTTCTGCTCCTACGATTGTTCCTGAATCAGAAAATACGCGGAACACTCCTTCGGGAACACCATCTTTATAATTTCCTATTTCTTTCGGTCTTCCATTCGCATGATACGTTGTAACCGTTTCTATTTTTGCAAGCTCCGGAGCATTTTTTACAAGCACGCCATTATCCCATTTGGTGATCGCCAATAAATTTCCGACCTCATTGTATTCTTTGAAGTACCCGTTTTTTTTATCGTTGAGATAATGTCCTTCGTTTTTTATTTTTCCATTCGCATAAAAATCTTTCCACGCACCTTGTCGTAATCCGTTTGCATCACGGCGGTTTAAACGTTCTGTGTTTTTTACAAAGCCTGATTTGTATTCTGTGATGGTGATGATTGTTCCTGATGTATCGTATTCATAACCCATCCCCTGCTCTTTTCCTTCTACGTAAGGAATTGTTTTCTGCAATTTTCCGGAAGCATAAAAATTTCTTGCCGGTCCCTGCTTCATGTTATTCACATACGTTTCTTCGGTTATTACTTTACCATTTTCATCGTATGTTTTAAGCGGACCATTTTTCTTTCCTGCCCGATAGGTATATTCGAATGTTATTTTCCCTTGCTCGTTATAAAATTTCCAGGCGCTGTCGAGTTCAAAAACTTTACGATTTCCTTCCGACTTCATTTTTCCGTTCTGGTAATATGTTTTCCAGTAGCCATCCGGTTTTCCATCGCGCATTGGACCTTCGCTTGAAAGTTTTCCATTATCGTAATAGAATTTATTATAACCGTTTGGATT
>JBKJMR010000286.1:0-4767 GCA_046596275.1 Bacteroidia bacterium
TTTTTTCAACTCTCTTCCTTGAACGGATTTCTCGGAACCCATGGGGAAGGCTGGAGATAATCGATGAAGGGGCGGATGATCTGGTTTGAAAGTCCGTTGCGGTGGCGGATGTAACAGACGAGATCATGCGGTTCGGCACCTACGGTGGATTTCATTTCGGCAGCTGTTCGTCCGAGAAAAACTTTTTCGTAACCGGCATCAATTCCATCCGCGATAAAATCATACAGCACGCGCTGGTAAAGCGGAAGATTTTCATTTACGCTATAATCGATTCCGATGAAATGTGCTTCGAGGTGATTTTCCAAATGAAAAGCGGAACGGAATGCTACCCATTTTCCATTTTCACGATATCCGAAAATGCGGAATGTACCGGAAAACTTACGTTTCATTTCGAGAAAATAATCGGGATGAAGAATGGAGAGGCGGAACTTTGCGCGTTCAAAAACATTTTGATACAGCTTGTAAATTTCTGCTGCTGCTTTTTCGAGCGTTTCGCCTTCTAATTCTACCACTTCAAGCGTTGCTGTTTTTTTGAGCACTGCTTTTGCGCGGTTGCGGTATTTTTTTGAAAGTGATGCTAAATAATCGTCGAACTTTTTCCATGTTGCGGCAACAGGAACAATCATTTCGGGCTCGACAAGAAAACGATGGTATCTTTTTTTACGAAGGAAATCTGATCCGCCGACAGCTGTTTTTTCGAAAAAATCTTTTACAAGAATGGCAGAGATTTTTCCTGCTGCGCGATCGTTTTTGGTAATTGTTTTGACGGTTTCGGCCAACGCGATAAACACTTTTTCGGGATCGGCCTCTTTGACTGTGCTTACACCATATTCGCCGCTGACAAAATTATTCCCGGAAACCAGGATGCGAAAGCCATTATCCTCACGGCATTTTTGAAGCCATTCGCGTAGGCTGTTTCCGACGTTATGAATTTTAGATGCGCTGGTGATGGGCTGAAGGATGTACGAAATTTCATCGGCGCTAAGATGAACAACCTGGAAATAAAAAGCGGCGATCACTTTTTTATTGTCGTACAACAAGCCATAATGAAAAGCCATATTGGGAGGTGAAAGCTTTTCGAAAGCGTGCAAATAATCGTAATCAAGGAAAAAATTATCGGAAGGGGCAGCTTTTTTCCAATCGTTTTTTTCGAGCAAGCCGATGTTTGGTTGCAGGACGACGTCAAGCCCTGAAGAAAGGCTGAATGTACCGGAAGAAACCCGATTTGTTATTGCGCGTGGACGTATCAAAGGTTTCTTCTCAAAAATAAATTGATGAGCAACCAGCGCGGCCTTTATCAACGGACAAGTAAACATACTCCCTCATAGTCGTTAAAGTCGGTGGTTTATTTTATAAATACAAAGATACTTCATCATCTCGCGAGAATGTCAACCATTTTCAACAATCCTGCATCGGGCTCTATATGTTGTTTTACGGCCTCGGCAAACGGGGTAAGAACGATTTTACGATTAATAATTCCAATCATTACGTGCGTTTTTCCTTCGAGCAGCGTTTCAACGGCAGCAAATCCCATACGGCTTGCATTCACCCGTTCCATGCAGGAGGGTGAGCCTCCGCGCTGAATATGCCCAAGCACAGAAACGCGTGTGTCGAATTGCGGAAATTTTTCTTTGATGGCTTTATCGACTTTAAATGCGCCGCCTGCTTCATCGCCTTCTGCAACAATAATGATTTTAGAATGTTTTTCGCGCTGCTTATCGCCGAGTGTTTTGAGCAATGTCTCCAAATCATTTTTCGTTTCGGGAATAAGAATCCCTTCTGCTCCCGATGCTATTCCGCTATACAAAGCGATCAAACCGGAATCGCGACCCATTACTTCAACAATAAAAACGCGGTTGTGCGATTCAGCCGTGTCACGGATTTTGTCCACGGCTTCGATCACGGTGTTTATTGCAGTGTCGTAACCAATGGTGTAATCTGTTCCGACTAAATCATTGTCAATAGTTCCGGGACAACCCACAAAATGCACCTTACAAATTTTCGAAAATTCAGTTGCGCCACGAAAAGTTCCGTCGCCACCGATTGCAATTACACCTTCGATGCCGTGCTTTTCCAGGTTTGCTTTCGCTTGCTGACGACCTTCTTCGGTTAAAAACCTTTTGCTTCGCGCTGTTTTTAAAATTGTACCGCCGCGATGAATGATGTGGCCAACGGACTTTGCATCCATTTTATAAATGTCGCCGTTAATCATTCCTTCATAGCCGTAACGAATGCCGTAGACTTCCACGCCTTTGTAAAGCGCAGTACGAACAACAGCACGAATGCATGCGTTCATGCCGGGCGAATCTCCACCGGAAGTGAAAAGGGCTATTTTTTTCATAGACAAATGACGTTAAAAAAGAAATGATAATGGCGAGATTTCTGAAATCTTTTATTATCTTAGTGTTGGTTAGTTATTTGGATTTAATATTTTTTTGGATGGCACCTTCACCGTTAAGCGATAAAGCAAAAAAGATTTTGGATGAAAACATTCTTTCTGAGAATGAAATTAATAATATCCTGATGTTCGGCCACGATCAGAATGTTCAGGAGATTACTTTTAATGAAGGCGCTGCTGAGTACAGGATTATCAGTTTAGCTTCTGCGAAGAACCTGCACAATACGATTTAAAAATCGTTCTTTCCCCTTCTTAACCCCCTTTGCTCATGGATATCGCTTTATCCTCACTCACCATTTTTCTAATAATTCTCCCCGGCATTCTGTACAATCGTTTTTTCTACGACGAGCGCCAGCATTTATCAGTTTCGGAACGTAGCTGGGGAGCGCTGCTTGTGTCTTCGCTTCTGCCCGGTTTAATGCTTCAGGGACTCGGTGTTTTTATCATCAGCCACTTTTCATCTTTGCAGCTGCGATTAGAGATCCTGGGTTTTTTACTGGCGGGATGCAATGATGATAAAAATACGGCAAGCATATTTATTGAAATTCAAAACAGCTTTGACAAAATCATACTCTACTTTATCGCTATCAATCTTTTTTCAATCGGCATTGCAAGAGCTTTCAGGCATTTTATTTTAAAAAATTATATAGACACAAAATTTCCGCAGCTATTTAAATATGGTAAATGGTATTATTATTTAGCCGGCAGAAAAGAAAGAGGAAGTGACTTTACAAAAATCGATGTGCTCGTAAATACAGAAACAGGAACTTCGCTTTACAGTGGTTTTCTTATAGATTTTACGCTGGATAATAACAATATTGAAACACTTTACCTTCGCAACACGATTCGCTGGGTGGAGACAAAGGAAAAGGATGAGAATGGAAAAACTAAAAGAAACCATTACGCTATTCCAGGAAAGTATTTCATAATTCCAGGTAGAGAAATTCTCAATTTCAATCTTACTTATTTACGAATAGAAAAAGTAAGAAAAGAAAAGGCACATAGAAAAGCACCGCCTGAAGAATCAAAATCCTGAGTTATTCCTGCTCCTGGTTAAATTCTTTCTGCGGTCCCGGCTTCTTATAACCCGGCTCTAATTTGTGTACCTTTTTTGTTCCGGCATACATTTCGTATTTCATCAATCTGCATTCGAGCGGACCGTTGAACAGCGTAATTTTTCTGCTCGGGCGCAAACCGATTTCGCGAATAGCTTCCTGGTTAGAAGAAATCAACCACGCTTCGTAACCGGCATATTTTTTCTTGAATGTTTCACCGATCTTTTTGTAAAACTCAGGCGAATCATCCTGATCCAGTCGTTCGCCATAAGGAGGATTCATGATGAGCATGCCTTTTCCTTCTGGCGGTGTCCAGCTTAAAAAATCAACGCATTCGGTTTTGATAAGGTCTTCTACTTTCGCTTTCTCAATATTTTCTCTTGCTTTGGAAATAATATTAGGGACAATTTCAAGTCCTGTAATATCCAATGGATCGTTGCTGATTCGGTCGAGCGCGCTTTCTGTGATCTTGCTCCACACTTCTGCATCGAAATCATTCCAATTTTCAAAACCGAATTTTTCACGAAAAACTCCCGGAGGAATTTTAGCACCGATCATGGCTGCTTCAATCGCAATGGTTCCTGAGCCTGTCATCGGATCAATTAAACGCTGACTCGGATGCCATTCGCTGAGCAGAATAATTCCGGCAGCGAGCACTTCATTCATCGGCGCTTTTCCAGTGTCGTCGCGGTAACCACGTTTGTGCAGCGAATAACCGGAGCTGTCGAGCGATACGGTTACTTCCTGCCGCGTTACGTGAATGTTGATGCGCAACGTTGGGAAATCTGTATCAACGGAAGGACGCTTATTAAATTTCTCGCGGAACTGATCCACGATCGCATCTTTTGTTTTTTGCGCGATGTAATACGAATGGTTGAAAATTTCGGTGTTCAATGTGCAATCCACTGCAAGCGTATCTTCTGCTTTGAGCCACTGACTCCAGTCGAGCGCGTAAATGCCATCGTAAAAATCTTTTTCATTCCGCGCATCGAATTTCGCAACGGGTTTTAAAATGCGGAGTGCGGTACGCAGCAGGTAATTTGCTTTGTACATGGTTCCGTTATCGCCTACAAAGCTGACAGCGCGTTTGTGCTCTTTAATATCGCGTGCGCCGATTTTTGAAAGTTCGATTGCAAGAACGCCTTCGAGTCCCTGCATTGTTTTAGCCACCATACGAAAATCGCCGGGCTGTAAAATATCTTCTGAATTATTCACGGCGCAAAGGTAGGGATATCAATGGGAAGAAGCTTCATGCTGGTAGGGATTTAATGTCCGCCGCGGCGGAGGGTGATTTGGTGTCCGCCGCGGCGGAGG
>JBKJMR010000487.1:0-3495 GCA_046596275.1 Bacteroidia bacterium
GGACGCCAGGAAATCCAACAGGTGATGGAACCGTTTCCGTTACTGGTTTGACAGCGGGCTCTTATACATGCACTGTAACAGATGCAAATGGGTGTACATCGCAGCAACTATTTTCTATTACAGAACCGATTGTACTTGATGGTGTAAGATCATCCGCAAACGTTTCCTGCTTTGGCGGATCCGATGCATCTGCAACCGTCACACCAACAGGCGGAACAGGTCCATTCACTTATTCATGGTCGCCATTCGGAGGAACAGCTGCAACAGCAATTAACCTCGTTGCCGGTTCATATACATGTACAATCACCGATGCAAACGGTTGTACACGCCAGAAAAATTTCCTGATCACACAGCCTACACCTTTGTCAGCAACGTCTTCACAAAGCGACAATACATGTAATGGCGGATCAGATGGTTCCGGAACTGTTTTGGCAAGCGGCGGAACACCTTCTTATTCCTATTCATGGGCACCAAGCGGCGGAACAGCAGCTACTGCAAACAATCTTGCAGCCAACAATTATACCTGCACCATTACCGATGCGAACGGTTGTACAACAACACAAAACTTTACAATCACGGAACCATTGCCGATAATTATTACAATGTCAGGATCGTCTGAAAATTGTAACAGCACAGACGGAACTGCATCAGCAAATCCTTCACAAGGCGCAGCACCTTATACTTACCTGTGGGCGCCTGGCGGACAAACAGTTCCAACCATCACGAATCTTGCAGGCGGTACATACACGTGTACAGTAACGGATGCAAATGGCTGTTCGAATCAAAATACATTTGTTGTTAACGTTGTCGGTTGCGGAAATCCCCCTTCGGCAGGTTTTACTTCATCATCCACAACAGCATGTGCAGGCGGTGCAATTGCATTTACAGACGCGAGCACGGACACGCCAACTTCATGGTCATGGACATTCCAGGGCGGAACACCGGCAGCATCAAATGCACAAAACCCTACAGTTTCTTATTCCACACCAGGTGTTTATGATGTTGTATTAATAGCTACAAATGCAAGTGGAAGTGGTTCACAAACTGTTTTCGGATACATCACCGTTTATTCCTTGCCATCAGCTACTGCAACCACAACAAACGTTTCTTGTTTTGGAGGGAGCAATGGTTCAATTGACATTCTGCCAACAGGAAACAGTCCGTTTACATTTGAATGGAATCCAGCCGGACAAATCACAGAAGACATAACAGGACTTTCCAGCGGAAGTTATTTTGTAACCGTAACAGATGTGAATGGATGTGTATTCCAATCTTCTTATGGTGTTACACAACCGACTGCAATCGCTGTTGGTATGTCACGATTAAATGCGACTTGTGCTAACAATGATGGTACAGCAACAGCAGCACCAACCGGCGGAACAGGACCTTATACTTACCTGTGGGCTCCGGGCGGACAAACCACATCAACAGCAACCGGACTTTTTGCAGCAACTTATACTTGCACGGTAACTGATGCTAATGGTTGTACAATGAATGGAACGATCACAGTTGCACAAGGAGCATGTGGCGGTGCACAGTTAGCACCTGCATTTTGCGGAATTACATTAACCTCACTTACGCAACAGCTTTATTGTGTGCCGATTTCAAATGCAACGAATTACCAATACCAGTTCAGACAGGGTGCAACCGTTATTGCAACTTATACACGTGGAAATAACCTGACCAATTGTTTGCTCACTAACATTCCTCAAATTCAGTATGCGCAAACGTATACCGTTTTTGTTCGTTCAATGGTCGGAAGTGTTTGGGGAACATTCGGTACAGGTTGTAATGTAACAACACCTGCATTCCCTGGCGGACAAGTTGCAAGCGGAATATGTAATACTACAATGGCAAGCTCTACGGCGCTGATGTATTGTAATGTAGTACCGAATGCTTCTAATTATGAATGGCAATTCATGCAGGGGGCGTCGATCATTGCAACTTATGTTAGAGGAAATTCCATCAACAACTGCCTGCCTTCGAACGTAAGCGGTTTGGGATACGGACAAACCTATGATGTTTCGGTTCGTGCTTTCAATGGTGTGTGGGGACCTTACGGAACTTCTTGTCCTGTTACTACAGCTTCATTCCCGACAACACAAGTTGCTTCCACATGGTGTAACGGTTCTGTTCCGGCATTGAGTTCCGGGCTTGGATGTAACCCGGTTGCAGGTGCTACAAATTACCAATGGAGAGTTGAGAACGGTCCGTTTGTTTCCACTGCAAATCGCGGAAGCAACCAGACGAACTGGCGTTTGTCATGGAACCCTGGCACAACAGTTAATACAACTTATACTGTGACCGTTCGTGCTTTGGTTGGAGGAGTTTGGGGATCTTTCGGTCCTGTTTGTACAGTTTCTGTTGGCGCGAGTGCATTCCCGTTATACCCTGGTGATGATGTTCTTCCTGCTGAAGTAAGAGCTGCGAATCCCGGCTTGTATGATACTGTGAACGTGTTGGGCATGGAAGTGTATCCGAATCCATTCGCTGAAAACATTACAGTAATTACTGATGCTTCTGTAAGAGCGGTTCTTATCTACAATTCATTCGGCGAATTTATCCGCTCAGTTGATTTGGAAAATGGAAAAGCAGAAATCAATCTTGGTGATCTTGCGCAGGGAATGTATCTCATCCAGGCAACAACTGCAACTGGAGTTATAACAAAAACTGTTATTAAGCAAGAGTAGGAGGGATATTCGAAATTCGAAAATTCGAGAATTTGAGATCGGGAAAGTAGTTAGGGTAATTCCAAACTTACTTTCCCGATTTTTTTTACGCATTTTTATTTCCGAATTCTATTTTCTGCTTTTGGAATTTTTACTTCGGTTTTTTATTTCGAATTTGGAATTAATAGATCTTAAAATCTGCCGGAGCAATACGATTGACAATTTGTATAACTGAAATAATATCAGGCGGTAATTCAGATGCATTCTTCAGGTTTTCCCAGCTGAGTGATTTTATAAAACGGCCTTTTTTGAACGACATATTAAATTTCAATCCCACGCGTGCCTCTGCAGTGCCGCGATTTGCATCTGTTGTCCAGTTTACTTTATCTGCTAATTCGTAAATGGAATCGGCAGTGGCTTGTTCTACAAAAGTGATTGCAGTAAGAATTGTATCCACGCCGTTTACTTTTTGATGGTAGGTGGAATATAAATTACTCTGGCCTTTTTTTCTTTCCAATATGGTTTCTGATGATCCGCCCCAGAAAGGATAAAATTCTACCGTGAGCACGCGGTCGGCAGGTGGATTGGCTTTCAGCGCTGCTCTTTTTTTGCAGGAGCAAATGGATATGCTCATCAATAAAAGTAAAAGCGTTGCAAAGAAAAAGGTGGTGGATTTTGTTTTCATTTCTATAAAATTACATTACTGTCCGGGATATTTTTTGATGCGAGCTTGTCAATTCCCCGATTATTTTCTCTCTTCTTTTCTTTAGTAGAAAAGAAGCAAAAGAATCGCCATCTGACGCGGGTTTGCCTAAATTCAGCAGAA
>JBKJMR010000053.1:0-4877 GCA_046596275.1 Bacteroidia bacterium
ATGAAGGAAGCACCGGAGCAGAAATCGAAGCTGATTATGGCTATTTTGAAAGAGACCCTACATCTGACTCAGATTTTATCTCATTGAGTGGACCATATAAGGGAAAAACATTTGACGCATTCGGCTTACCACGGAACGTTACAGAATATTCTGGTTACGATATCAGCAAATTTTTTCCATCGATAAAATCCCATTTTCTTAAGCAGGTAGATTATCTTATCTTGGATATGAGGTTTATGAATCAAGCCCAAAGGACAGCCGTCATGGATTATATTAATTTGAACCATAGTAATCAACTAGATAAGCTAATAATTTTACCTAAGAATTGGAAATAATGGGAATACTGTTGCCATATAATAAATTTTGGGCGCATGCAGGTTGGATTTCGCGCAGTTTTTTTGATGATTGCATTGAAGTAATTGATGGGGATACAACCTATTCAGATATTAAAGCAGAAATTCAGGATACAGTAAAATTTCATGGTTTTACCCTGGCCTATGAACATATAGAGCAAAACAAACTTACCAGGCTGCTACAACTCGTTGATAAGGTTGTATTTTTAAACACCAATCGGGGAGCGCAACATTTTAGTAACCCTGATTATTTTCCTGCTTACCTGGAAAAGTTACAAAAACTCAGGGAAGTCTTAAAACAGGTCGAGACAGAAATGAAATGAAATGAAAGTTATAGGTTGCATTAAGTATTTAAATACGGAATAGTTATAAACTGTCGTAAGAAAAATGGAAGTAGCAACTAAAATTTCAAAAGGCACAACCGAAAATCCCCATGCCGTCCTCTCAGCCGAACAATCATGGCTCAAAGCATGCGTCGCTTCACGCATTGCAATTTGTAAAAAAGAACTTTCAGCCGATTCGGACATTTTTATTTTAAATCCACCACCGGTAATTGAAAATAATGCAGATGAATATACATTACTAATCAAAAAATATAATTTCAATTACGAAGAACGGCTACTACTTGCATTGGCAATGTGCAACCATTTTGATCCAAGAACGCTTAACGGCTTTATGGAAACACCCCAGTTGCAAATGGTATCGCGTGTATTAAAGTCAGAGAACGGACTTTCCATTTCACCCACAGCAGAAACTTTTTTCTTTCTGGTGGCAGGGGAAAACAGCAACGCATACCTTTCTTTTCATAAATACTTCAGCACAGATCATCCTTTTTATCGCGACAGCATTCTTGATCTGTCAGATTCACCGGCAGGCATTTCTAAATTTGATGGCGCATTAAATGTTCCCGTTTCGTACCGGGAATTATTGCTTTACAACAAGTATCAACCACCACGTTTCAGCAGTGAATTTCCTGCACATTTACTCAGCACAAAATTAGATTGGAGCGATCTTGTACTTCAGCCAACCACACAGAATGCGTTGAATGAAATGAAGAATCGACTGGTACACCAGGCAGAGGTACGTTCATGGAAAACCGCAACAGGAAAATTAGGTGATCACATGCGACCGGGAATGCGAGTGCTTTTGTATGGCGCATCCGGTCAGGGAAAAACATTTACCACCGCATTGCTTGGTAAACTGCTGAGTCGCGAAGTATACCGTATTGATCTTTCAGCAATAATCAGCAAATATGTTGGTGAAACATCAAAGAACCTCCGAAACTTATTTGATACAGCTGAACGGAAAGACTGGATTATATTTATTGATGAAGGAGATGCATTGCTTGGTATGCGGGCAGATCTGTCATCATCACAAAGCAGCACCGCGCAAAGCAATAATCATGATGTTGCATACATTCTTCAACGCATTGAAACATTTGACGGAATAATCATTGTTGCAACTAACCTGGCCAATAATATTGACGCGGCATTTGAACGGCGATTTGAAGGACGTATTTTATACCAGGCATTAAGTGCCGAAAATCAGTGGAAGGTCTGGAGCAATGTGTGGCCTGTAAAATTAAAAATGGAAGAAGGAGCAAGGATAGATGCATTGCTAACAGAACATTCACTTTCACCGGCATCAATCGTAAATGTAGTTCAGCGTATTGCAATTATGATGGCAGAGCAAAAACAAGAAGTTGTTTCAAAAGAGCTGATTCGTAAATGTATTATGGATGAGGCATTGAAGTATAAGGGTAGGCCGGGAGGGTTTAGCTCACCATAATTCAGCACTTCCATACTGTAACTTTTTCACCTTTCCGTACAGGCTCCTTCCTTGATTTTCATTCAATTATCTTCCCAACACCACCAACTTTCTATTGCCCGAACGTCCGAATTTGTCCAAGCATTTTGTTTTGCAATCACCGATATTTATCCTGCTGATAATAAGTGCGGTTTCATTAACAAAAGCAAGACATGGCAAACGGAATTTATCCCGCGAAGGAACAAAGTGCTTTTCCAATAGGATTGCTCGCCGATTTTGAAAAGCTCAACGATCAATTTGATCTCGTGCTGCAAAATGGAATAGAAGATTTTTTTCCGAACTCGAACTTTGCAGATTCAGATGGAGCATATGCGCAATTTGTCATGCAGCATTCCTTAAACAGGGAAGAGCGGCTGGCAATTTTACTTGCATTGCTGCAATACATCGACCCGGTTTTTATCAACCGGATTAAAACCGAACAGAATTCATATCGTCTCCTGCAATGCAACAAAACAGGATTGATGTTGCCCACCGGCGAAACATTTCTCAAGCTGCTTTCTGCAACAGATAAACAGGCACGCATAAACGCCCATATCTATCTCGGCACCGATCATCTGTTTTATCGCAAGAGTGTGCTCGAGCTCGGTGAAGTGAATGAAGGAGTGGCCCGCTTTTTTGGTGTGTTGAAATTAACACCTGCATACCGCGAACTTTTTCTTTACAACAAGCACAGCCGTCCGCGTTTCAGCCAGGAGTTCCCTGCACATCCGCTCGAGACAGATCTCGAATGGAAAGACCTTATCGTTAATCCTATCACGGCAGAAAAAGTGAACGAGATAAAATCATTTCTCGATCATGGAACAACACTGCGTGAAACCTGGGGATTAAAAAAACACATGAAGGCCGGTTACCGCTGTTTGTTTTACGGTCCGAGCGGAACAGGAAAAACCTTAGCCGCTTCATTGCTCGGAAAGCACATCGGCAGAGAAGTATATCGTGTGGATATCAGCAGCGTCATCAGTAAATACATTGGTGAAACAGCAAAAAATCTGAATTCACTTTTTAATACTGCAGAAGACAAAGACTGGATTTTATTTTTCGATGAAGGTGATGCATTGTTCGGAAAGCGGGTTGATACCGCGCAGAGCGACGATAAGAATTCCGGTTTCGCCAACCAGGATATTGCATTTCTATTACAGCGAATTGAAAATTATAATGGCCTGGTAATAGTAGCCAGCAATTTCCGGAAGAACATGGATGCCGCTTTTTCGCGCCGCTTCCAGAACATTGTACACTTCGATATTCTCAATGGAGAGCTAAGTAAAAAATACTGGCAGGATAATTTCCCTGCCAACGTCACACTTGCATCCACGATCGATTTTGATCTTATCGTAAAGCGTTATCCGCTCGCACCGGCATTGATCATCAACGTCATCAATCGTGCCTGCTTAAAAACGATCAGCAAAGGCAGCACCGAAATTTCCGCAGCAGATTTAGAGCTGTGCATTAAAGACGAGCAGAGCAAATAGCGCATCATGGAAAATCCGAAACGATATGCTGATAAATTAAGCCGCAAAGATGCCGGAGAAAATTCCGGTCTGCAAATTCCTGCGGGTAGTTATAATATGATGGAGAGTATTTCCATCATCAAGCCGTTGTTTGAGCCGCATTTTAAATCGATTTTTGCGACAACAAATCAGGTAAAATACAAAGATGATTCCGAATATGATCAGGTTATAGTTGATCCTACTACCAAAGGGGAATTTACGCTTATCACTCCATTTCAACTTGCTTTTGTCAACCAGGAAAGCGCAAATGTTTTTGAGGATGCGGATGAAAGTTTCATGGTAGAGGTTGCGTTAATGAAGGATCAAAGAGTTTACCTGATGTACGAATCGCCTGATTGGTATTTTGTATCTACTGAAAGCTATACAACATTTGGGTACATAAAGCGCTCTGCTATTAGTAAACTGGAAAATGATTTGCCTTTAAACAGCGAACCGTACGAGCTGAATGAAAATATATCGGAGGAAAAACAAGAATCAATTTCAACTGATCCATTAGACTTTGTTAAGAATGAAGAAGAAGGCTACTTTAATTATCACGGAGAATTAAGAAAACGCCGTGCCGATATAGAACCATTTAAATCATTAACCTCTGCTCAAATAGAAGTGTATCCATGGAACGAAGCTGTTAGTGTATTTAGCCATGTATATAAAGTTGGTATCGATATAACTCAAAAAACTTTTGATCAATGGGTTCGAAGGAACCTTATTGATGGATGGCAACCTGGTGATAAGGCGTATCGCCTAAACGATCCGGCATGGGAGGTTGGGAAAAAAGATGGTTTGTGGGTGATCGATGCAGAATCTTCCGGTGACGCTTTTGCTTATATCAATAAAAAATCCGGCGTCGGCACATCTTATTATTGGCGTCGTAGAATTTCCGGCAAACTTCTTAAGAGGGTTATTGTTTTCGATCCTGCCGGTAATGCAGGGCTAGAAAATAATTACAGTAAGGCCATTCAGTATGGCTTTATAGGTAGTCCAGCTTTATTCGAACAATATTATGATGGTAGCTATGAACTATATGAAGCTAGTTTAATAGCAGTGTATGGTGAAGCACAGGTGAATGAATATAAAAAAGCAATTACAGATGGATTTGTTGGTACTATAGACAAATTCATCCGCTTATTTGAAGGAAAATATGCTATTTACTCAAAGAACAAATCATTATTTACGGAGGGAAATGTAGATG
>JBKJMR010000288.1:0-2560 GCA_046596275.1 Bacteroidia bacterium
ATTTTACGTTTGAAGGATTAAAGGGAAGATTATTTTCTTCTTCCTATGTTCCTGCAGAAGATCATCCCGACAGCGCATTTATGATCAGCGTTTTGAAAAAAATATTCACACGTTACCAGGAAAATGGTTTAGTGCGATTTGAATACGATACAAGAATTTTTTACGGACAATTATAATCCCAGCAGGAATAAAAATTATGTCAGACATCAGGAAAGAATTAGAAAAACGCATTCTCGTCATCGACGGGGCGATGGGCACGATGATCCAGCAATACAAGCTGGAAGAGAAAGATTATCGCGGAAAACGTTTTGCTGAATTTCATAAAGATATAAAGGGGAATAACGATCTTCTTTCTATTACACAACCGCACATCATTAAAGCAATTCATCGCGAATACCTTCTTGCCGGAGCGGATATTATCGAAACAAATACATTCAACAGCACTTCCATTGCAATGGCGGATTACGATATGCAGGAGCTGGTGTATGAATTGAATTTTGAATCTGCAAAAGTTGCGAAAGAAGCAGTTAACGAATTTAATAACGAATTTCCTGAGAAAGCAAAAACACCAAAATACGTTGCAGGTGCAATCGGGCCAACGAACAGAACCCTTTCTCTATCGCCTGATGTAAATGATCCCGGATTCCGTGCGGTTACGTTTGACGAGATGGTTGAAGCGTATACATTGCAAATAAAAGGTTTGATCGATGGTGGTGTTGATCTCATTTTGATCGAAACAATTTTTGATACGCTCAATGCAAAAGCAGCTTTGTTTGCAATTCAAAATCATTGTAAAGAAATAGATCGCAAAATGCCTGTAATGGTTTCAGGCACGATCACCGATGCAAGCGGACGAACACTTTCAGGTCAAACGACAGAAGCATTTTTAAATTCTGTTTCGCATGTTGATCTTTTGAGTGTGGGACTGAATTGTGCTTTAGGTGCAAAAGATATGCGTCCTTACCTGGAAGAACTTTCAGATAAAGCGCCATTTTTTGTCAGCGCCTATCCGAATGCAGGTTTGCCAAATCAGTTTGGTGAATACGATGAGGACGCGCATACAATGGGCCACCAGATCGAAGATTTTCTGAAAGCAGGATTTTTAAATATTGTCGGCGGATGCTGCGGAACAACTCCTGATCATATTCGCAGAATTGCTGAGCTGGCAAAAAATGCGCCACCACGAAAAAAGCCGCAAGCAGATTCGTTGATGCATTTAAGCGGACTTGAACCTGTAACACTTCGCCCTGAAAGTAATTTCATGAATGTGGGTGAACGGACAAACGTTACGGGCTCGAAGAAGTTTTTACGTTTGATCAAAGACGGAAATTACGACGAAGCACTTTCGATTGCGAAAGACCAGGTGGAAGGCGGCGCGCAGGTCATCGATGTGAACATGGACGAAGGAATGCTTGACGGAGAAGCAGCGATGACAAAATTTCTGAATCTCATTGCTGCGGAACCGGATATTGCTCGCGTGCCGATCA
The DNA here is from genome assembly GCA_046596275.1 of Bacteroidia bacterium. Classification (GTDB taxonomy): domain Bacteria; phylum Bacteroidota; class Bacteroidia; order Palsa-965; family Palsa-965. Next base: position 1,488 of record JBKJMR010000288.1, read on the forward strand.
TGATCGATTCTTCGAAATGGACGGTAATTGAAGCGGGATTAAAATGCGTGCAGGGAAAAGCGATCGTAAATTCTATTTCGCTTAAAGAAGGCGAAGAGAAATTTATCGAGCAGGCGAATTTGGTAAAACAATATGGCGCTGCTGTGATCGTCATGGCCTTTGATGAAGTGGGGCAGGCCGACACGCTTGACCGCAGAAAAGAAATTTGTAAACGTGCTTATGATATTCTCGTTGACAAAGTTCATTTTCCACCGCAGGATATTATTTTCGATCCGAATATTTTTCCTGTCGCAACGGGGATGGATGAGCATCGTTTGAATGCGCTTGATTTTTTTAATTCGACAAAATGGATTAAAGAAAATCTGCCTCATGCAAAAGTAAGTGGTGGCGTGAGCAACGTTTCTTTTTCTTTCCGTGGCAATGATCATGTGCGTGAAGCGATTCATTCTGCCTTCCTGTACCATGCGATTAAATGCGGAATGGATATGGGAATTGTAAATCCTGCGCAATTGGTGGTGTATGATGATATCGACAAACAATTGCTCGGGCTGATCGAAGATGTTTTATTAAACCGACGCGATGATGCTACGGAGCGATTGGTTGATCATGCTGAATCTTTGAAAGGAATTACAAAAGAGAAAACAGAAAAAGATGAGGAGTGGAGGAAAGGAACTGTTGAATCGCGATTAAGTCATTCGCTGGTAAAAGGAATTACAGATTATATTGACGCAGATACAGAAGAAGCGCGTGTAAAGCTTGGCCGCCCGTTGCATGTGATTGAAGGTCCGCTGATGGATGGAATGAACGTGGTTGGTGATCTTTTCGGTAGCGGAAAAATGTTTTTGCCACAAGTGGTAAAGAGCGCGCGTGTGATGAAAAAAGCGGTGGCCTATCTTGAGCCATTTTTGCAAGCGGAAAAAGATGCAAATAAAGCGGCAGGAATTGTTGGCAATGGCAGACAGAATGCAGGAAAAATATTAATGGCCACTGTGAAAGGCGACGTGCATGATATCGGAAAAAATATTGTGGGCGTTGTATTGGCTTGTAATAATTACGAGATCATTGATTTGGGT
>JBKJMR010000166.1:0-5899 GCA_046596275.1 Bacteroidia bacterium
GATTTTTGATAAACAATTAATCCCTTCACTCCAATATGTGTCATAGTTTTATTTTTTTTGCAAATTTATCCCTGCAATATGTATTAGCCGGTTAATAAACATTTATATCCGTTTGTAAACGTTTAAAATTGGCTACACCGCAGCGACTGACACTAACAACTGACACTGACTACTGATACTGACAACTGAAAAAATGACACCATTACTACTTCTCCATGGCGCAATAAGCTCTTCACGCCAAATGTTTCCTTTACAAGCAGAATTGCAAAAGCAATTTCCCTCCGTTCATGTGCTTGATTTTCCCGGTCATGGCGGAAAAGATTTTCCCCTTGAATTATTTTCTATTCCTCTTTTTGCTGAAAGCGTTTTGAAATGGATGGATGAAAATCAATTTCAGCAAATAAATATTTTCGGCTATAGCATGGGCGGAATGGTGGCGTTGTACATGGCCAAACATTTTCCCGGTCGCGTTGGAAAGATCATCACGCTTGGAACGAAGATGGAGTGGGATCATTTTATTGCAGCTGATATGGCGCGGATGATTGCTGCGGAAAAAATTGCTGCTAAAGCACCTATACTTGCAGGAGCATTACAAGAGCTTCATCAGCCGAACGACTGGAAAGAAGTATTGCATCGCACCACAGAATTATTTTTAAATCTCGGAAGTGAGCCCGCATTATTACCTGCCGATTTCTCAGCAATAAAACATGAAGTGTTGCTTCTTCTTGGCGAAATGGATAGAATGGTAACGCCCGAAGAAACGAAGGAAGCACAAAGTCGTTTGCAAAATTCCACTCTTGAAATGCTAACTGAAACACCTCATCCGATCGAACAAACAGATCCTGTGAGATTAGCAAAAACCGCTTCAGCTTTTTTTCAGAAATAAAATCATAGTCTGCGTTTAATTTTTTTTGCGCGCTTGTGTCATTGCACGTTGCAGGAATCTTCTGCGGGTTCCTGTTGTCGTTAGTATAAAATTCCTTAAAGCAGGAAAGCTTTTAGCTTCAGCCACATCTTTATTTATTGTTGGTAAAGGTTTTAGTCACAATCTCTGCAATTGAGCTTCGTAACTAATCCTATTGTCGATTCATAATTCATAATCGGGATAGTGCTGTTGGCTGCAAATCGCAATCAGGCTATTACTAAAAGGTGTAGCTATTTATGTGGTAATATAAATGTGGATTGTTTAGGAATTTTCGGCCCGGAATAAATTAAACTGTGTTGTGAAACACATGTAAACGTTATTCACTCTTTGTAAAAGATTAAGGCTACAACGGCTGTATACTTAAATGGTGTATCTATTAAAGGGGTAATAAAGTCGTGAATTGTTTAACACTTTTCGGCAATGAATGAGACTAATGCGGTGTTGGTAAGAATCGGCAACAAGCTGATGCAGTTAAGAATAAAAAATGGCCATAAAAGTTATGAGTCGTTTGCCCTTGAAAATGATCTTTCCCGGATGCAATATTGGAGAATAGAAAAAGGGAAAACCAACCTGACAATAAAAAGTCTCACAAGGATCCTGGATATTCACAATATTACGATCGAGGAATTTTTCCGCAAGGATAAATTCTGATTCCGGCAATCTCAAATCATTATTTGCGGAATCATTAATTCGTTTTTTTATAAAGGAAAAATGCTCCGTGTTAAATAGATGGAGGTAAGCTTTTTTCATCCTCGGGTTTTGCCACAATAAAATTTCCCATTACGAGATAATCAATATCAGCTTCAGCAAAACTTTTTACTGCATCTTCCGGTGAAGCAACAATTGGCTCACCTTTGATGTTAAATGATGTATTTAATAAAACAGAACAATCTGTTTCTTTTTTAAATGCTTCAAGCAGCTTTCGTAATTGAGGATTCTCTTTTTCATTCACAGTTTGAATCCGCACACTATTATCGACATGAGTGATAGCAGGCATCTTTCCTAAGTATTCCGGACGCACATTATAAACAAACAGCATGTACGGATTAGGAAAATTGCTGTCGAAATATTTACCGCAATCTTCCTCCAGCACAATTGCAGCGAATGGGCGAAACGCTTCACGAAACTTTACTCTCGCATTTACAATCGCTTTCATATCCGGGTGGAGCGGGGAAGTGATAATGCTACGGTTACCAAGAGCGCGCGGACCAAATTCCATTCTTCCCTGGAACCATGCGAGGATCTTGTCTTCTTTTAATTTTTTTGCTGCGAACTCATTATAATTAGTTGCCCGAACGTAAGGCAAGCCGCTTTTTTTAATTGCTGCTTCATATTCTTCGCTGTTATATTCCGGACCGAGAAACGCATTTTCCATAATCCATTTTCGCGGACGGTTAAGCAAAGAATGATTCAGCAATAAAGCAGCGCCCATAGCAGTGCCGGAATCGCCCGCAGCAGGTTGAATAAAAATATTTTTGAATAAACCTTCTTTCGCGATCAAACCATTTGCAACACTGTTCAATGCAACGCCACCCGCCATACAAAGATTTTCAGAGCCGGTTTTTTTCTTGAGCGTGCGCACCATGTGAAGAATTACATCTTCCACAATATGCTGTGCCGCTGCTGCCACATTCAGCTCGTGATCGCTCCAATCTTTTCCCTCTGATTTAGATGGACCAAAAACATCCGTGAACTTTTTTGTAACGCCGCTCTTCCGTGTATAATGATAGCAGAGATACGACATGTTGAGCTTGAATCCGCCATCAGGTGTAAGCGTAACAAGCTCACGCATTTTTTTATAAATTTCTGTGTCGGGATTTCCATAAGAAGCGAGTCCCATTAATTTTCCAGGGCCTTCGATTAATTTAAAACCAAGATGACGTGAAATGGCCTGGTAAAATGCGCCGAGTGAATAAGGCGTTTCTACTGCACCGATTTTTGTGATCGTATTTCCTTTCCCGTGCGCGAGCATGCTGGTGGTCCATTCGCCGGCACCGTCGATAGTTAGAATGGCTGCATCTTTGAATGACGTTGGGTAATATGCGCTCGCTGCGTGACAAAAATGATGCTCAAGCAAATGGAATTTAAATTTCGGCGGAGTGGGAGTAGGGAATAGTTTTTTTAATGTCTCCGGCAATTTTTTCATGTCTTTGAGATAATTCAGCATACCGAGATTTTCTTCAACTGAAAAAGTTTTCTGCTCGCGAAGAAGTGTTGGCACCTTGGTCCAGAATTTCAAAAGGTAAACAGGGATCTTCGCATAGGAGATCGAAGGTTTCCAGAAAAATGCAACGTGATCGATATCCGCAAGCGTTAATCCCGCGTGATCAAGACAAGCACGAATAGCATGTTCCGGAACACCGCCGAAATGCTTTTTACGGTTCATGCGTTCTTCTTCTACCGCAAAAACAACTTCATCATTCACAATAAGCGTTGCGCCCGAATCATGACCGTAACAATTAAAACCTAGTATGTTCATGAGGAGGATTTGGTGTCCGCCGTGGCGGAGGGTGATTACTGATTACTGATTACCGATAACTAATTACCGATAACTGATTACTGACTACTGATACTGACAACTGACAACTGACAACTGCCTACTGACTAGCTGCCTTCCCTCTTCGTGCTTCGTTGAGATTATTTTTCGCGAGTTCAAAATCAGGTTTTAGTTTTACTGCTCTTTCGCCGGCGATAATGGCCCGGTCCCAATCGCCCAATTTATTTGCGGCGACACAAACATTATTCCAGCCGAGCGGATCATCCGGTTTTAGCAATGTTGCCTGTTGTTCAGCGATCATGAATTTTCTGTAATTGCCAACCTTATCCCATTCCAAACCTAAATTCACCCAGCTCGCAAAATCATTTTTCGCTTTTGCATCTGCTTCTAATTTATCAAAACGTAATTTTTGCGTCTGTGCGTAAAGCAAATTGTTTTTTGATAATTCATCTGATGGATTTAATTCAACCGCTTTTTTTCCTGCTACCAATGCTGAATCAAATTCTCCTAAACGATTATAAGCAGCGCAGATATTATTCCATCCAGCAGCATAACCGGGCTGAAGCATTGCAGCGGATTTTGCAGCTTTAGCACTTTCGAGAAATTGTCCGCTGTTATAATAATGCAGACTAAGATTCACATAATTATCTGCAGAAGGATTTTGTTTGACTAAATCGAGCGCAGTTTCCACCGGTGTTTTTGTGTTTTGCAATGAAGCAAGCGTATAGGAAAGTCCTTCATGCGATGGACTGACTTCCAATCCTTTTTTAGCCATCATCAGCGCTTCATCTTTGCGGCCTTTCTGAATTAAAAACAGCGAATAATAATGATAACATTCCGGGTTTTTCGGATCATTATTCACCGCTTGCAAATAATGGTTTTCAGCAGATTTGGAATCTCCTTTTCTATTCAACGCAATTCCCATATTGATATGGAGATAAGAATAGTTCGGATAAATGGTTAGCGCTTTTTCAAAACAAAGAATAGCGCTGTCAAGATTATGATTTGCACTTGCATCATTGACATACGGCCTTCCCATAACAGCTAGTCCATAATTCATCCAGCCTCTTCCATTGCCCGGACTTTTTTCTGTTACTTCTTTCCAGAGCGATTCACCGCTTCCCCACACTTCATTCCTGTGATTCGTTCCAAGCGCATGTAGAAAAAGTATAAAACATCCGAAAATTAAAGCGCTTCTTTTAACCAGTGTAAATTGAACTGAATCAGAAAATTTGTGGATGACATAAAGCATTGCTCCAACTACCGCTAGTGTAAGCCCGATGTACCCGAAGAAAGGACGATGATCATTTAATACTTCTGATAAAGGAAAAAGACTTGTCGGCAATAACGTGATGAAAAACCACATGATGCCGAATGAAATAAGTCGTGTTTCGCTTTTGCGGGAACATTTCCACGCGATGATCAATAACCACGCGATGATAAAAAATCCAACAATAACACGTTCATCAAAAACACTTCGAACGAGCGTCCAGTCTGTGTCTGCATTCAGATTCGTTGGTAAAAAGAAGCTGATGAAATAATGAACGACAACAAATGCTTGCGTCAGCACATAATAGATCCATTCTCCTCCACCATAGGTATGATCTTCGGGTGTCATGTACCTTGTGAGAAAGTATAATGTTCCGGCAAGCTCAAATGAAAAAGCAAGCTGAACAATAATCCGCGTTTTCTTTTTATCCGGATCGCCGAAAAGCAAAACATAAACAAGCAAAAGAGGTCCGAACATTACAGTTGGCTCTTTTACAAAATAGCCGGCGATGACAGGAAGGATATAAAGAAAATACTTTCGTGAAATTTTAGAATAGAAATACATCACAAATGCAAGCAGCACCATCATTGTGGAAAATGAATCGTCGCGCGAGATGATGTAGTTGATTGTTTCGGCATTCGCAGTATGCAAGACAAATAATCCTGTGCCTATCAATGCTGCCCAGTGTGCGAAATCAATTGTTGGATAACAAAGTTTAATAATGTGCAGCAGGAAAAAGAAAAGCAAAATGCCGAGTACAATGTAGCTTCTGAAAATCGAAAAATGAAACCAGAACGGATTGACCGGACCTTCTGCGCCTGATTTTATTTTTTTTGCCAGCTCAGGATAAAACGTGTGTTGAATTTTGGCTGCAAAGCTTGTGGTATCTGCAAATGCAACGGAATCCATGTAGTGTTGCGTTGCATAATCAAGTGTGTTGAGTGTAACAAGTCCGGGGCGCCATGCCTGGTTGGCGGGAAGCGTGCTTGATTTTAATGAATCGGAAAAGAAATGTTTTATGTTTTTCACATCACGGATCGCTGTATTATTTACAATCGTGTGTGCATCATCAAATTCAAACGGATTATCAAAATGATTTGAATAAGTGATGATGAGCGTGAGCAGCAACGCAAACACAGCAGACAAAAAAAAGCGGCTTGCGAAGTGGACGTTTTCCGGAATGCTTAGGAAGTGCGGGAGACGGATC
>JBKJMR010000257.1:0-4324 GCA_046596275.1 Bacteroidia bacterium
GAAGCGAGGCTTATGAAAAAAGAAACCAAAATAAAATTCAATCTAAGATGCGAAATACGCAAATGAAATAGTTCCGAATTCAGTGTTTTCATACCGTGGCTGATTAAAAATGGTTAGATGAATCAGTGCTTTAATGTAGTAAAAGGGCGGAAATTTACAGCCAGTTCATACCGGCCATAGCTCCTACTGCTTTACGATCAATTTCGCAATGGAAGCTGGTGTACGGATAAAGTAAATTCCATCTGACAGCTCCCGGATAGAAACCGTAGTGACGGGACCGGTTACAGAAAATACTATTTCGCCGAAGATATTTATGATCTCCATAAGCTGAACAGGCTGAGATAGTGTTATAAAATCATTCGCAGGATTCGGATAGACAGATAGATTTTGCTGTCCCGCAGCTATTTCTTCAAGCCCAACGGTACTGCAAAGTGTTGTAGCAATACATCCGGAGCCAACAGTTGCATTCGCGTTCAGCCATGTGGCGTTGCTGGTAATAATAGGGAAAATTGTTTCTTCGTCTGTCACGGGACTTGTTTCCACTGTCAAAATATCATTTTCAAAACAGCCTGTAGATCCTGCGGCATCGCATTTTATTAAATAGAAATCTGAATTGGAAGAACCTGTTGCTGAGGTTTCGCCTGCAATTATAAATCCGCCATCAGCAGTTTGTTCTAATGAATTTGCCCTGTCAATAGCTGTATCACCGTAACAAACCGACCAAACTAAACTCCCGGTTGCATCTGTGGTGATCAAATAGGCATCGTCATTCCCCGCACCGAAACTTTTTGTAGTACCGGCAATTGCATAACCACCATTTGCCGTTTGCTGAACATCATAACCAAAATCACTATTCGTTCCGCCGTAGGTTTTTGACCATTGGAGAATACCGGCGCTATCGGTTTTCATCATGAACACATCCTGCAAACCTGCACCTGGTCCATCTGTCCAGCCACACAAAATAAACCCGCCATCTGTTGTGCTTCGCATTGCGTTACAAACGTAATTCCCTGCTGCTTGTCCGCCGCCGTATGCTTTCGACCACAATACATTTCCGGCTGCATTTAATTTGCACAACATAATATTGTACGGATTAAACTGGGTTACTGAATAACTGTTTTCCTGTCCTGCAATCATATATCCGCCATCGGAAGTTTGTAAAACAGCAAATGCATAATCATTTCCTGCGCCGCCGATCGTTGTTCCCCATGCGCCATAACCTACGGAATCAATTTTCATTATGAAATAATCATATGCCCCTGCACCGAAGCTGCTTGTAAGTCCGCCAATAATATAACCGCCATCGGCAGTTTGCTGAACGGATTCTCCATAATCATAACCTGTATAACCATAATGCTTTTGCCATGAGATAGCACCTGTTGCATTTATCTTAATAACTAAAATATTGCCGTACGGACTTGAGTTAAAACTGAACGTTGTTCCGACAAGCATATAACCACCGTCAGTTGTTTGAATGACAGAAGCTAAATATTCGGAGACATCACCGGCATAGGTTTTAGACCATAATACCCCGCCGGCATAATCTGTTTTGATGATATAAAATTTATCGGGACCAAAAAGTCCGCTGGCTGTGGTTCCCGCTTCCAGGTATCCGCCATCACTTGTTTTGATCACACAAGTTCCCGTTTCATAACCAAGATGACTATAGCTTTTTTGAAAGAGCGTTTGGGAAAATGAAACAGTGCTTATTAATAAAGCAGCAAGAATAACAATGCATTTCGGATGCGAAAACCGCATGAGAAAGTTTTGAAAATCGTTTGTTTTCATTCGGTGGTAATTTAAGATGGGATAGTGCTGTGAATTGCCAGTCTTAAATGTAATAAAAGGGAGGAGATGCTACTAATGCTTTACTACGAACTTCTCAACAGAAGTGCCTGTGCGAAGAAAGTAGATTCCCTCTGCCAGCTCTTTGACGGAAATAGCAGTAACAGGAGCGCTCACAGCAATTACAATTTCACCGAATATATTTATGATCTCAAGATTGCTCCGGGCTTCTGAAAATGTAATGAACTCATTTGCCGGATTCGGATAAAAATGAATATCATCTGACAAATCGTTTTCTGAAATACCAATTGCATTTTCGGTGTAAATATCCACTACATCGCAATAATTATTCGTGAGATAAGAACAACCGCCTGCAAACATTACTTTATTGGCAACAGAAACGCCAACCAATGCATCATGCGGAACAGACAACGTATCCGTCATCCATTGGCCCGTAACAAAATCATAAATGTCAACAACATTGCTCGGAAGATTTTGATTGAAGCTTCGTTCACCGCCTGCAAAATAAACGCGGTTACCGATTGTGGCTACTGCAATGCTTCGTCGCGCCTGTGAAAGATTCGCCTGCGTCCAGGTATTCGTTGCAACATCATAAATGTCCACGCGATTCGACAATATGCCACTGCTCACGCTCGTAAGTCCACCTGCGAAAAATATCTTTCCACCTGCTGCAATCGCTGCGATATTTCCACGCGCTTGTGATAACGTGGCTTGCGTCCAAACACCTGTTGCTGCATTAAAAATATCCACGCGGTTAGAAGTCGGATACGAAGAAGTATTCCTGTAACCGCCGCCGAACACTGCAATGTTTCCGACAGCCGCACCTGCCAATGCAAAACGTGCCTGCGACAATGAATCAGCCGACCAAACTCCTGTTGCATCATCATACACGCTGACCACTTTGGTAACACCATTCAGCGCAGTCGAAGTTCCACCTGCAAAATAAATTTTCGTTCCGATCACCACAGGAACTGCGCCTGCTTGTGTGGTCATCAGCGAATCAACGCTCCAGGTTTGTGTGCTTGTATTGTAAATATCAACTTCCTTCGCGTTACCAAAACCATTCGTGCTTCCGCCTGCAAAATACACACGGTTATTAAATGCAATACAAGAAACATCGCCACGCACAGAAGACATCGAATCAATCGTCCAGTTTCCGGTTGCGTTATCGTAAATGTCAATACGATTTGTCATTACTCCGGCATTTGCTTCAAGATAACCGCCGGCGATGTAAACTTTTCCCTGGTATTCTGTGGCGCCGGGGAAACAACGTGGTTGCGTGAGATTAGCTACAGACCATTGCGCGAAACAATTTATGTTCAGCAACAATGTGAGTAAGAATAAGATTGTTGCTTTCATTGATTCAATGATTCAACGATTCAAAAATTCAAGGATTCATCCCGATAACTATCGGATCAAAAATTTAAGGATCAAGGTTAAACTAAAATTCAATTATGAATTTAATTTTTCTTCTTTAAGAATTCAGTTTTTAGGACGATGGTTTGCTTTTCTACACGGCCTTCAATTTCGGCCGGATCATCGGTAAGTTTTATATTTTTTACGATTGTTCCTTGCTTTACAACATCGGATGAACCGCGGACTTTTAAACTTTTGATTACTGAAACTGTATCGCCGTCTGCGAGAATTGTTCCGTTGCTGTCTCTTGTTTCCATTTGAGGTTTATTGAAATTGTTGGGAAGATTTGCTTTTGCTAAAGTTAAAAATTAAAGGGGAATACTTATGATTTAAAACAATGTTTCCAGGTTACATAAATCTATAAAGCATCATCTCTTCACAATCATGCTCATTGATGTAAAACGTAAAAGGTTTCGTCTTCAAAAACCGGAGCTGGTCATTCTTATTAAGTCTGTCAAGCGCTTTGTTCAAAAGTGTTCTTGAATGTAATTTAAAAAGGCACTCCAGTTCAAAACTGACATCCAGGTAATCCAGGTTTTCAAATGCAGAGCAATCAATCCATGCGGGTTGAAAGTTTATACCATTCCCGATAAATAAAATCTGCTTATTAAAATCGAATTCATCCATAATGTAACGGGGTTCATCAATTACCGGGTAGTGCTGATGCCCGTAACACGTTGCACAGCTTATAAAGTCTTGATCATACTCAATAAATATGGCTTGAATTTCATCCTGTTTACCGGAATTTGTTATTTCCTTAAATAATTTTTTCAGCTCATCCGAGAAATATTCAATCAGCGCTTCATTATCAAGATTAACATATTCTGCTAATTTATTTTTGTATGCAGCGTCAAAGGAAGTGTCTTTTGATAATCTCTTCAGATTACTTAGCGTATGTCTTTCGCTATTGTCTAAAACGAAAACTCTTCCCGATTTGATATCGTCACATTGTTCCTTGTAAAGTTCAGAAATACTGGTGCTGTTTAATTTCTGAAACAGAACATCTCTCTGCTGTTCTAATTTTTCCAAAATTTGATGGTTGTCCATAATTGAATGGTGGTTCGGAATTAATACATTTCATGCAAAAGTACTATTTGATTAT
>JBKJMR010000294.1:0-22912 GCA_046596275.1 Bacteroidia bacterium
CAATGCTTCCTGCTCCTGCTTTGTTTTTTTGCTGAGGATATATTTCTCTGTGAGAACAGTTCCGTCAGCAAGACGAAGTGGACGCTCTTCACCGTAACCTTTAGCTACAAGACGCTCTTTCGGGATTTTCTTTTCGTTTACAAGATAATCCACGCAGGCCTGAGCACGTGCTTGTGAAAGTGTCTGGTTGTATTTGTTTGAAGCACGGCTATCTGTATGTGAGCTGATCTCAATAACGATAGTCGGGTTGTCAATCAATGTCTGGTAAAGGAAGTTTAAAGAATCTTTTGATTCCGGGCGAAGCGTTGACTTGTTAAGGTCATAAAGTACCGCAGGGAAGCGGATCTCAGACTCAGTAGGAACAAGACAGAAATCAAGTGTGTAGTCTTTAGAAGACATTTCACCTACTGTGGTGAGTTTTCCTTTGTCTTTATCAGCTAAGTTAAGGTAACCTTCAGCTTTCGGGCTGTGCGCTTTACCATCAGAGAATACAGTTACTACATAAGATACTTCAGGAAGAAGATCATATTTGTATTTACCGTCTTTTGCTGTTTTTACTTCAAGCGCAGATCCATCAGATCCAACCATACGAACTGTTGCTTCTTCTACTAATGTAGTCGGACCATATTTACAGTCTGTGATTGTTCCTGCAAGGTGGAATACCAGTGGTGGAAGGTAGAATGACCAGATATCATCTGCTCCTTTTGTTCCTTCACGGTTAGATGTGAGGTACCCTTTTTCTTTTTTACCATCGAATACAATTCCGAAATCATCACCGGAAGAGTTCATCGGGTATTTCAAATTCTCAGGTGTTCCGAATTTCCATGTTTTAGCATCTGTGATAGGTGATTTGAAAATGTCAAGTCCACCCATTCCCAGCTGTCCGTCTGAAGAGAAGAAAAGATCTCCGGTTTCAGATAAGTAAGGAAATCCTTCGCGACCTGGTGTGTTGATTGAAGGCCCCATGTTCACTGGTTTGCCCCATGTTTTTGACTTCTTGTCAAATGTTGACATCCAAAGGTCAGATTTTTGTCCGCCCATTGAACCTGTCATATCAGAAGAGAAGATCATCACTTGTTCGTCAGCACTTACTGTTGGGTGACGGAAGTTAAAGCTGTCTGTCATTGCTGCATCTAAACCGAAATCGATAAGCACCGGTTCTCCCCATGAGTTTCCTTTTTTAGGAGCCATGTAGATTTTGCAGGTTATCCACTTTTTCTTTGCCTGGTCGCAACGTGTGAAATAAACTTTATCACCTTTTTTGTTCACGCAGGATGCACCTTCGTTTCCGAGAGCGCTGTTTACATCACCTTGAATGGTAGAAGGAGTGCTCCATTTTCCGTTTTTATCAACTTTCGTTTCGAACAGATCAGAATACATTGTTCCTGAAATAGGATCAATTTTGTTTCCTGTCTGACCTTCACGTTTTGATGTGAAGATTAATGAAGTGTGTTTTTTATCACCGTATGTCGGAGAGAAATCATAATCCTTAGAATTGATCTGCGCCATGTTCTCAATCACATAACGGGAAGGATTGTCTTTCCATTTTTGTGCGAGCTCGCTGGATTTAATTCCATTTTCACCGGCCGGATCAGAAGGAACCAGCTTTTGATAATCCTGGAAAGCAGTGATCGCTTCGTCATACTTCATGTTGATCTTTTTCGACTCAGCGAAGTACAGGTACATTTTATCGTTTGTGTGCTTTGCTTTGATCGCTTTGGAATACCAGCTTTCCGCCTGCTTCCAGTCATTCATCATGCGATAGCATTCTGCGATCTGGAAAGTAATGCGGGCTTTTTCCTGCTTGTTTTTGATTTTAGCAATGCCCTTTTTGTAAAGATCACTAGCATTAAAATACTGCTGGTTATCGAACGCACGATCGGCATCGCGGATGTAATTCTTTTGTGCATGTGCATTCACAGTGAACGCAAGCATAAAAAGTACTACAGCAGAGAGTAGCTTTATTAGTTTCATAGTAATTCTATTTGTGTTTCAGTTTGTCGTGGCGCTAAGATAATTAATTCCTCTAAGCGAAGAAATCATCGATGAAAATTTTGATTACGAAGGCTAAAAGAACGCCCTTATCGGTATAACTGGGCGGACTAAAAAGGATACAGCCTGGCGAATTAACGACAGGCTATATCCGGGTAATCAACTGATAGTCAGTTTGCTTATTTTTATTTACGTTTCGGAGCGGCAGTTTTGGGCGCTACTTCTGGCTCCTCGGAATTTGTTTCAGAATCATCCGGAATTTCTTCACCGCTTTCGTCAAAATACCCCTTTTTAACATTTACAGGGGTAATCGGGCCACGAGTTGGATTTTTTGGATCAACATAAGTTGTGCTCAAAACACGGAAAACGGTGCGGCGATTTAACTGGTGTAATGCATCGCGCTCCTGCTGTGTCCTTTTTGAATTGATGTATTTTTCTGTGAGCACAACATTTCCTGCAAGTTTCAACGGACGATCTTCTCCATAACCTTTTGCAACCAATCTTTCTTTTGCAATGCCCTTTGAAATTAAATAATCCACACAAGTCTGCGCACGACGCTGTGCAAGGTCACGATTATGCGCTGCTGAACCCTGGCAATCGGTATGCGCATTCAGCTCAATCACAAGATTCGGATTGTTGATCAATAGCTGGTACAAATAATTTAAAGAGTCTTTTGATTCCGGGCGAAGTGTTGCTTTGTCAAGATCATATAGTACAGCAGGAAATTTAATGTCTTCTGTAATGATCGGTGGCAAACAAAAATCAAAAACAAAATCTTTGCTGTCGGTAATGCCTACAGTTGTCAATTTTCCTTTTTCATTATCCGGCAAACTAAAATAGGCTGTAGCTTTTGAGCTTTTTGCAGAATCGCCATACACATTCAGAATATAGCTGACATTTTCTTTCAGCGTAAACTTGTAAGTACCATCTGCACCGGTAAAGCTGCGCACAGTTGATCCGTCATTTCCAACTAATTCTACCAATGCTTTTCTTACAGGAATATTATTCGAACAATCATACACAACCCCGGAATCACGGATAAGAATCGGCTTCCAGTAAAAACGCCAGATATCATCTTGTCCTTTCGTACCTATACGATTAGAAGTCAAATAACCTTTTTTCAATTTACCGTCAAATACAATTCCGAAATCATCGGCAGGAGAATTGATTGGTGCTTTCATATTCTCAGGAGTTCCCCACGACCATGCTGCTCCGGGCAATTTCGGCGCTTTGTAAAGATCAAGTCCGCCCATTCCCGGATGTCCATCAGAAGAAAAATAAAGTGAGCCATCTTCAGCGATGTATGGAAATCCTTCACGCGATTGTGTATTGATTTGTTTTCCCATATTCACCGGCTTGCTCCATGTTTTGGTTTTTTTGTCGAATGTAGAAATCCACAGATCGGAATGTTCGCCACCTGTTGTACCAGCCATATCCGAAGAAAAAACCATTACATCTTCTGTCACGCTCACAGCAGGATGACGAAAATTAAAACTGTCAAGCGTTGCTGCATCCAAACCGAAATCTACCAATACCGGTGTACCCCATTTATTACCGACTTTTTCTGCGTAATAAATTTTGCATGTTACAAGCTCTTTCTTTTTCTGTCCGCACTTGGTGTAATAAATATGTGTTCCGTTCTTAGTAATGCAGCTTGCACCATCATTTGCTGTTGGCATATTCACATCGCCTTCAAGGGCAACCGGCGTGCTCCATTTTCCGGTTTTACTGATTGTTGCTTCAAATAAATCGCTGTACATGGTTCCGGAAACAGGATCAACTTTGCTTCCTGTTTGTCCGTCGCGCTTTGAAGAAAAAATCAAAGCATTGTGGCGACGGTTTGAAAATGCCGGACAAAAATCATTTGACTTTGTATTGAGCTGCGCTTCATTCTGCACCACCCAACGCGTCGTATCATTTATCCAATCGAGCGAAAGTGTGCATGCTTCAATTCCGATATCTGCAGCAGGATCAGAAGGAACAAGAATTTTATACTTATTAAATTCATCAATCGCTTTTAAATATTCGCCATTCATTTGTAATGCTTGTGCGAGAAGTAAATGAGATTTATCATTCGTATGGCCTTGCGCGATTGCCCTGTAATACGTTTGCGCGTCCATTCCCCACTTCGACATCATGCCATAACATTCTGCCTGCTGAAAATAATTGCGTGCTTTTTCAGGTTGCGATTTTGTTTTTGCTAATGCAGCTTTATAGGTTTGCAACGCTAAAAAATATTGCTGCGCTTCAAATTGCTGATCGGCTTGTCTTGCGGTTTGTGCGAAAATAAAAACAGGCAACAGCAGCAAAATTGTAAATAGTCGGATTCGTTTCATAAAAATGAATTTTATAATTGGAGTGAGTTTTCGAAAAATTTCAGCAATAGAAAATGTTTGCCAACACCAACTGCAGAAGCTTCATGCAGCCGGTTTCTTTGCTGATCTGATCATATAACGTCGCAGGTCAAAAAAGTAACACCGGATATGAAGAGAATTTACCACCACCTTTTTTTACACATTGAATCGATACCTTTAACCATCTAATTCAATTGAAGGTGAACAATTCAAAGCAGGATTATTTTTCTCTAATCGTTCTTTCGCAAAGAAAGTTGCTGTTGCTTTTTCTTTTTTCATTTTCACTGCAACAAGTTTCTGCCGGACCGCGCAAACCCAATTTATACCGCGATGATTCTGAACCATCAGGCTGGGTGCTGAATGTTCATTCTGTTTTCAGCTATTATCGATATGATCCGCAACCGGGAAATTTTTCTGTTACATTTCCTTATGTATTGAACTCAAGAAATTTTCCATCAGTTGTTACATCAAAAACATTCACTGCACAGTCGCCTGATTTAATAGGAAATGGAAAATGGGTTTATCCTTCTATAGGAGTTGAAGCAGGAAAAGAAAATTTCACTGTTGAAGCACACCTTGGATTGTATCTTAAATATTGGTCGGATAATATTTATGGTGGTGTGAATTATCGCTTCATTCTGAAAAGATTTCATCGCAATCCTGATTTGCTCCGTTTGGGTGCCACGACCTTGCCGGGTAAAAAAAGAATCAGGCAGGCTGCTTCTTTCCCCGTAAAAATTTCCGCAGGCATTTTTTATTACCAGCCGATCTGGAAATTAGGTGATATTGACATTGGCGATAATCAAATCAAAGCGCTTGGTTATACGATGCAGCCGCTAGATTCGAATACTGTTGGCGGGGCAGGAAATGTGACAGTGTATTTCCACCAGAACATTCTTGCATTCAAACCCTCTTTGTCAATTGGTTTTAGTCCGCCGGGAAACAGAATTGATATTTCATTCAGCGTTTCACCAATTATAAATATTTCCGAGGTGGGCGGATTGCGTTTCTATTTGAATAATAACGGCGTTGTCGATTGGGTTCCGAGAAACGGCATTGATCCGCAGTCAGTAATTCCGCTGAATACTTTTGGTCTTGATGCAACCTTTAACGGAGAGAAAGTGGCAAGCACGCCTTTTCATTTGAAAGCAACGATGTATACGTTTAAGGTTGGGTTTCGGATTGTGAAATAAGAAAAGGGACAACCATTCCTGATCATCCCTCTCTTCACTACTCCTGAAAAAAACTATTTCGTAAACAACAACTCCCTGTACTTCGGAAGTGGCCATGCACTATCTGCAATCGCCATTTCCAATTTATCCACATGCTCGCGGATGATATCGAAGTATGGTTTTACTTTATTGCAATAGTCATCTGCTTTAACTTTCCAGTCTTCAATATTGTTCGCTTGCCGGCGTTCTTCGATCATTGCATCCACATTGGTTTTAATTCCATTGATGTGCGCAGAAATGTCCGTGATCATTTCAATCTGCATTTCAGCTGCTTTTTTGAATTCAGCTGCACCGAGCACTTCTTTTAATCCGCGAACATTTTCGATCAACGTATTTTGATAGCTCAATGCTGCCGGAATAATATCGCTCATTGCAATATCACCCATGATGCGCGATTCGATCTGAATTTTCTTTACATACGTTTCAAGACAAATTTCATAACGTGCGTGCTGCTCGCGTTCTGTCAATACATTATGACGGATGAACATGTCAATGTATTTTTTATTCATCCACGATTCGAGCGCTTCCGGAGTTGTTTTGAAATTATTCAGGCCACGCTTCTTTGCTTCAACAACCCATTCTTCGCCGTAACCATTTCCTTCGAAGCGAACACGTTTGCTGGCTACGATGTAATCGCGCAACACTTGAAATATTGCTTCATCTTTTTCAATTCCTGTTGCGAGCAATCCATCTACATCCTTTTTAAAATGAATCAGCTGATCGGTCATGATCGTATTTACAACGGTCATTGCGCCTGAACAGTTTGCAGAAGAGCCAACAGCACGGAATTCAAATTTGTTTCCTGTGAATGCAAATGGAGAAGTACGGTTGCGATCGGTATTGTCAAGAAGAATATCCGGGATCTTGCCGATGTTTAATTTCAATTGTGTTTTTTCATCCGGCGTCATTTTTCCGCTCTTCACTTTTTCTTCCAGTTCATCAAGCACAGAAGTTAATTGTGAACCAAGGAAAACCGACATGATCGCAGGCGGCGCTTCATTCGCACCGAGACGATGATCATTACCCGCAGAAGCGATTGTTGCACGAAGCAGATCATCATTGTCATGAAATGCTTTAATTGTATTGATGAAAAAAGTCAGGAATTGCAAATTGGTCTTCGGCGTTTTTCCCGGGCTCAATAAATTTTTTCCCGTGTTTGTTGCAAGCGACCAGTTGTTATGTTTTCCGCTTCCGTTTACTCCTGCGTAAGGCTTTTCATGCAACAGCACACAGAAATTATGACGACGCGCTACTTTCTGCATCAAGTCCATCAGCAATTGATTGTGATCGACTGCAAGGTTGATTTCTTCGAAGATCGGGGCACACTCAAATTGATTCGGAGCCACTTCATTATGACGTGTCTTGATCGGAATGCCGAGCTTGTGTGCTTCAATTTCCAGGTCGCGCATAAAAGAAGTTGCACGATCAGGAATGGAACCGAAATAATGATCATCTAATTGCTGACCTTTTGCAGGAGCAGCGCCGAAAAGTGTGCGGCCGGTTGTTGCCAGGTCGGGACGTGCATTATACAACGCTTCGTCGACCAAAAAATATTTCTGTTCCCAGCCAAGTGTTGCTATAACCTTGGTAATATTTTTATCGAAATACTGGCAAACATCCACAGCAGCTTTGTCGAGCGCAGCAAGCGCTTTCAGCAATGGCGTTTTGAAATCGAGCGTATCGCCGGTATAAGAAACGAAAATCGTCGGAATACAAAGTGTATCGCCGATAATGAATGCCGGTGAAGTCGGATCCCATGCCGTGTAACCGCGCGCTTCGAAGGTGTTGCGAATTCCGCCGTTCGGAAAGCTGGAAGCATCAGGTTCTTGCTGAACCAGCTGACTGCCGCCAAAACGTTCAATCGCTTTTCCGCCTTCTACAGGTTCGAAAAATGCATCATGCTTTTCTGCAGTGGTGCCGGTTAATGGCTGAAACCAGTGTGTATAATGTGTAGCGCCTTTAGAAACCGACCAGTTTTTCATACCGGAAGCAATTACTTCCGCCATGTTACGGTCGTTGCGTTCGCCTTTTTCTACTGCTGCCATTACAGTATTGTACGCTTCTTCGGAAAGATGCAGACGCATGGCGTCGCGTCCAAAAACATTCTCTCCATAATAAGCAGCAACGCCACCAGCCGGAGTTTCGATCTGGATAGGTTTACGGCTCAGGGATTCTTTAAGTGCTTCAAAGCGGATGTGTGACATAGAAAAAGTGCTTTTTGTGAATTTCGGAGCAAATGTATCCAAAATATAGGGGGTGAAGATCAAAAAACTACTCTTTTTTGTTAACAGACGATCAAAAAACAGGGGGTGCAGCTCAAAAAACTATGATTTATTCTATTCGTCCCCATTAAAGGGAGTTGACATTAATCTATTAATCGTATCATATCGTATATTTTCGAATCAAATCGTATCAGCCACAAATTTTCCGTATCCTTATCGCATATTTACGAATCATATCGTATCGAATAATGTAGTTATCGTATCATTATCGTATATTTACGTATCAAATCGAATCAAATGACACAGAAGATCTACACATTTACCCTTGAATTAGTCATGAAGCTGATTACGTCCATCAGCAGGGTTGATCGCTTTGATGCTTCGTGGACGACGATTGAAAAAAGAGAAGGCCAAACCTTGCGTGAGCTGAAATCCATTGCAACCGTCAAAAGTGTTGGAGCTTCCACGCGTATTGAGGGTTCTAAAATGACCGATGCTGAAGTAGAAGTGCTGATAGGAAAGTTGACGCGCTCCAAATTGGAAGAAAGGGATGAGCAGGAGGTTGCAGGTTATTTTGAAACGCTGGATCTCATCACGGAGTCTTATCGTGATATAGAAATAACGGAAGGAAGTATTAAAAATTTGCACAAACTTTTATTGGCGCACGGCGAAAAAGACGACTGGCATCGCGGCGAATACAAACAGGTCAGCAATGCGGTAGAAGCCAATTATTCGGATGGGTCAAAACAAATTATTTTTCAAACGGAAGAGCCTGGATTTCCAACGCAGAACGCCATGCGAAAATTAATTGCATGGTATAATTCGGATAGCGATACGTTGCCGGTAATAAAAGTTGCTGTATTTGTCTATGATTTTTTAAGCATTCACCCTTTCCAGGATGGCAACGGACGACTCAGCCGATTGTTGGCAACGCTATTGCTATTACGAAATGGCTATTCATGGATACAATACATCAGCTTTGAGCATGAAATTGAAAATCGCAAGGCAGAATATTATCATGTGCTGATGCAAACGCAAAAACAAAGACCGGGTGAACAAATAGATCTGTGGCTTTCTTTTTTCCTGGATTGTTTAATAAATATCCAGGAGCAGCTGATGGGGAAATTGAAATTACAAAACCGGACATCCGCATTAAGTCCGAAGGAAAAAAACATTTTATCCTTTATCGAAAATCATCCCGGTTGCAAATCAGGTGAAATAGCTAAGAAGCTGGATATTCCGTTGCCAACCGTAAAACGGATCGTTTCCATTATGCATAAGAATCAACTTATCGCAAAATATGGAATTGGTGCCGGTACGAATTATGTGATGGAATAATGAATTAATCCCGCTTGATCGCCTCAGGTGGTGTGAGCGGATTTATTTCATCCGGTTTCGGATCATCTTCCGTGGAAGCGATTTCGGGTTTTGAAGTATGATGCTCTTCGATCGAATTTAAACCGTCTTTTATTCCGCCGGTAATTTTCTCTGAAGCTCTTTTGATCTCATTGATTTCATCGCCGATATTAATATCGCGTTGAAGATCGACTGTGCCTTTTTCAATTTCTTTCTGGATCTCTGCGGTGGCATTTTTCATTTCGCGCATTCCTTTTCCGAACGCTCTTGCCATTTCGGGTAATTTATCCGCTCCGAAAAACAACAGCACCAAAAGCACGATGAGGAAAATTTCTCCGCCGCCAAGATTTAAAAACAAGACCAGGAAAGGTGAATGCATGGCTTTTTTCTGTCGTACAAAGTTAGGCATATAAATAGGTTGCCCCTATTGCGCCGAGGAAAATTCAGAAGGATTAACAGCAAGGAATTTGGGCCATGAACACAATGTCATTAAGTCAAGCAGTCAGGCGGGGAGAGCATCCTTACTATCTGTTTTCTTCGGGGGAGAACAGGTCGCACCTACGGCGCTTTATTCTAAGGCTGGAACTCTATTTATAGACAGGACGCACCTACGGCGCTGTAAAAATTCAGTCTAGAATTAGCGCCGTAGGTGCGACCTGTCTATAAACTAATCCTGCAAAAAACCTTTAGCGCCGTAGGTGCGACCTGAACTCTCTTCAACAAAATGAGTGGACAGGCATATGCGCTTAATCTAATGACCGTGCCCGAAGCGCAAACTTTAAGGGCAAAAAAAAGCCGGCCTGAATAAACAGGCCGGCCTTCGGTGTATTGGTTAAAGAGAATTACGCTTTTGCTGGAATCGGAGCATCTTCTTTGCGGCGATCCAAATCAACTACGATTGGAGTAGCGATACAAAGTGAAGAGTAAGTTCCGATTACGATACCGATCAAAAGAGCGAATGAGAATCCGCGGATTGTTTCGCCACCGAAGATAAAGATGGAAAGCAATACGAAGAACGTGATCATCGAAGTATTGATGGTACGTGAAAGTGTGGAGTTCAAGGCGTAGTTGATCGTAGATGTTTTGTCCATGTTTCCGAGATTCTTTCCTTGTGCGGCCAGGAATTCACGAATTCTGTCGAATACAACGACGGTATCTGTCATGGAATATCCCATTACAGTAAGGATCGCGGCGATAAAATGCTGATCCATTTCGAGTGGGAAAGGAAGAATACCATCAAAGATCGTGTAGCAGGAAAGAATGATCAGTACATCGTGGGCAAGCGCGGCAACCGCACCTAAACCGTACTGCCATTTTCTGAATCGGAAGAGAATGTATAAGAACATCAGGATGCAGGAAACGACAATTACGATAATTGATTTTG
Source organism: Bacteroidia bacterium (assembly GCA_046596275.1). Classification (GTDB taxonomy): domain Bacteria; phylum Bacteroidota; class Bacteroidia; order Palsa-965; family Palsa-965. The sequence continues at coordinate 10,541 of JBKJMR010000294.1, forward strand.
CAATCAATTCATTCGCAATCGTTGGTCCGATCTTGACGCTGCTCATTTGCGTGTATTTCACATCAGTACCAACCGCTTTTTGAATCCCGGCATAAAGCTTTTTAGAAACTTCATTATCAACCGCAGAATCTACATCAGCTGCTTTGTAGTTAGTTGTGATCTTCAATTGCGCATCGCCACCGGCTGTTTTTACTTCAGGACGAACTCCGAATTCAACGGCAAGCGCATCACTGATCTTTTCACGGTCAACATCTTTATCAAAACGAACGGTATAAGAACGTCCACCGCTGAAATCAACACCTTGTGAGAAACCATCATTCTTAACGTAGAATATAATTCCAAGGAGGATGATGCTTGCTGAGAAGATGTAATATTTCTTCCTGTTGCCAACGAAATCTATTTTCTTGTTGCGAAGAAGATTTTCAGTAGCTGGGACAGAGAATCCGATCTTCTGATCTTTTTTCAGCATCCAGTCGAAAATCAAACGGGTGATGAAAATAGCGCAGAACAGTGAAGAGATGATACCGATGATAAGCGTAGTAGCAAAACCCTGAACCGGTCCTGATCCGAATGCATAAAGGATAATTCCAAGAATAAGTGTTGTCAAATTCGAGTCAAGAATGGAAGACATCGCGTGCTTGTAACCATCAGCAACAGCATTTGAAATACTTTTTCCTTCGCGTAATTCCTCACGGATTCGCTCGAAGATCAGGATATTCGCATCCACGGAAAGCGCAATCGTAAGTACAATACCGGCAATTCCGGGAAGTGTAAGTACCGCGCCGAGTGAGCTGAGAATTCCCATGATAAAGAATACGTTCACAAACAAAGCAATGTCAGCAACCCAACCTGCTTTGTTATAATAGAATCCCATATAAATAAGTACCACGATCAACGCAACGATAAACGAGATCATTCCGGAACGAATCGCTTCTTTACCAAGTGTTGGTCCGATAACGGTTTGCTCAATAATATTTGTCGGAGCCGGAAGCTTACCTGTGCTGAGAACGGTTACAACATCATCTACTTCTTTAATAGAGAAAGCACCTGTAATAGAAGAAACACCACCGGTAATTTCTCCGTTTACATTCGGGTACGTATAGACGAATCCGTCAAGCACGATTGCAACGCTGCGATCGATATTCTTTTTGGTAAGACGTGCCCAGTCCTTTGTTCCCTGTGCATTCATCGTCATGGAGATCTCAGGATAACCTGAACCGCCTTGTGAATTGAATACTTTTCTTGCTTCAGTCACCACATCGCCTGTCATAGAAGCGCGAAGTGTTTTGTCATCCGCTTTTAAAGCAATAAGAGAAAGGAAAGGCTGACCAGCATCTGTAGATTGTGGTTTTGCTGTCCATGCCAATCGCAATTGTGGAGGGAACATTGATTTGATCTCCGGACGACGAAGCATTGCTCCTATTTTGCCGGTATCTTTTGTCAGCACGCCGAATACCAGTGGCCCTTTGCCCTCCGGATCCGTGTTCTGCATGATTACGAAATCACCAAAAGGACTACGTTGTTTTTTGTCTGCTCCTACTTTAGAGGTATCGGTTCTGTTCTTATTAATGCTATCAATAACAACTCTTGTGCTATCAAATTTAGCTTGTGCGGCTGCAGCGATTTTTGTTGAATCAGCCTTGTTCTTTGCTTCTTTATAATTTACAGCTTTGATAAAAGAAGAATCATAACGAAGCGAATCAATTTTGTAACCCATAGAAACCATTAGCTTCTCATTTGCAGCACCTAATACCTGTGCGATCTCAGAGAAATTATAGGTTTCATAAAATTCAAGATTTGCCTGGCCCTGAATAAGTTTTTTTACACGCTCTTCATCTTTAACACCAGGAAGCTCGACAAGAATTCTGTTTGTTCCTTTTAAGTGTTGAATATTAGGCTGCGCAACACCAAACTGGTTAATACGTGTTTCAAGTACATTTTTTGCATTTTCAACCGAATTGTCAGCTTCTTTACGAATCGCATCAATAACCTGCTCATCCGTAGAATTGTAGGTAATGTCATATGGCTTTAACTGGGCAGATGCTCCGAACAAACTTGACAGGCGGCCTTCCGGTTTGATCTTTCTGTATTCACGCGCAAAAAGAGTTACGAAATCCGTACGTTCAGTTTTCTGAGCAGCAGTTGCATTTTTTATCGCCTGGTCAAAAGGAATATCGGTAGTGAAATTTGCAAGCGCTCTTACAACGTCAGGGGTTGATACCTCAAGGGTAACGTTCATACCGCCTTTTAAGTCAAGACCGAGATTCAACTCTTTGTCTTTACAGCTTTCATACGTGTAAAGTCCGAGATAAATTTTCTTTCCTGCGATGGAATCGTGCAGGTAGAAACGCTCACGGGCGGAGATAATAGAGTCATTGACCTCGCGCTCTAATACGGCATTGCCGTTAGCACGGGCTTTAACCCAATTAGCGATAGCTGGCTGCTTGGTATAAGTTTCGCCATACTGATGCGCTTTTTTCTCCCATTTTCTTGTTACAAATGAGAAAGAGAGATAAAACAGACAGCTCAGCGCCATTAAAATGGCGAAAATCCGGATAGCACCTTTGATGTTTTGCATAGTTGTATTACTGAATTCCAGTAGAAATGAAGCCTATAGGGGCAACTATTCTAAAAATAGAGGGTGCAAATATATAAGAAAAACCTAACACGCCAATTTCAAATGTCTGCTCCTTAATATCCGTATGTTAAAAATCAAAGGAATTTGCCCGGAATACCGATTGTTCTGAAGAACGCCGATTTTGGGTTATATTTGTTTCTCTCCCGTTTCATTCACTACTCATCGCTAATTTCCCGTCATGCGGACGATATCTTCATTTATTTCCGGATTGCTGCTTTTAAGTACCGGAATCCTTCAAGGGCAGACTACTGTTGGCTTTTCGAGGGTCGACACGGTGCCGGTTTATGTGAATAACAGCCCGCTGCTTTTCCCTTGGGCGGGCGGAATTAACTTTTGCCAGTTCTCAGATATTGACCTCAACCAGGACGGAATTCTCGATTTATTCGTTTTTGACCGGTCAGGAAATAAAATCACGACTTACATAAATAATGGAACCGCCAACCAGGTCGATTATGTGCTGGCGCCAGAATATGTGAGCAAATTCCCGAAAATGCACGATTGGGCGCTGTTACGCGATTATAATTGCGATGGCAAAATGGACATTTTCACGTGCACCATTGCAGGATTTTCAATTTACAAAAACACTTCAACGCTTGCCACCGGCTTGCAATTTCAGCTGGAAAAATCGATTGTGAATACCAACCGCTCTCCCAACAGCTCAAATTTCATGGGAAATCTTTTTGTGAGCCAGGTCGATCTTCCTGCCATCCGTGATGTGGATGGTGATGGCGATTTAGACATCCTGACTTTTGAAAATGGTGGTAATAAAGTGGAATACCATAAAAATATGAGCATGGATCTGTATGGTATCTGCGATAGTGTTGCCTACATCACGAGCACAAATTGCTGGGGCGAATTCACAGAAAATGCTGTTAATTCCAGTGTTGTTTTTAATACAAGCTGTCCGGCTGTTCCGATTGCGCCACATCAAAATACTGCTGCCATGCGCACTACAGCACATGCCGGATCTTGCCTCGAGTGTATTAATATTGAAAACGATGGCGACCAGGATATTCTTTTAGGCGATGTCAGCAATCCGCAAATTACATTTTTGCGAAACGGCGGAACCAACACGTATGCAATAATGGATATGCAGGATGATTCGTTTCCTGTTTACGATTCTCCGTTAAACCTCGATGTGTATGGTTGCGGATTTCATCTTGATGTAAATAATGATGGAATAAAAGACATTTTATTTTCGCCCAATGCGCCGAACACTTCAGAAAATTTCCACAGCAGCATTTATTACCGCAACACAAATTCAAATACGGATGTAGCTGTAACGTATGTGCAAAATGGTTTCCTGCAGGATTCAATGATCGATGTTGGTGAAGGAACTTACCCGGTGTTTTTCGATTATGATAATGATGGCGATCAGGATCTTTTTATTGGTAATTACGGTTATTACCAAACTGCCGGACCTTACCAATCGCAAATCGCATTATTAAAAAACACAGGAAGCTCAACGGCTCCATCCTACACCTTGATCACACGCGACTTTGCAAATATTCATGCGAATGTTCCTTCTATCATCGGCATGGCGCTTACATTCGGTGATCTTGATAATGACGGGGATAAGGACATGATCATCGGCGACTTCACAGGAAGGTTGAATTATTTTGAAAAGCAACCCGGTCCGGCGGACAATTTTGTTTTTGTTTCTTCTTTTTATCAAGCGATTGATATCGGAAATTATGCAGCGCCACAATTGATTGATGTAGATCGTGATTCAAAGCTTGATCTTTTAATCGGCGAACAAATCGGATCAATAAATTATTACCATAATGACGGAACAGTAAATGCGCCGGTTTTTAATTTAGTCACCACCACATTCGGCTCTGTGCGTGTAAATCAAATCGGCTACACAACAGGATTCAGCACACCTTGTATGTATGATGATAGCGGTACTTACATTTTACTCGTTGGCTCAGAGCGCGGATGGATAAACCGCTACGATAATATTGACGGAAATCTTACCGGGATATTTACACGAAGCGATTCGATGTACATAAGCATTTACGAAGGCGGAAAAGTTGTTCCTGCAGTAGCTGATGCGAATAACGATGGTTTGTACGATGTTGTGATTGGAAATTATGCAGGCGGACTTTCCATGTTTTATGGTGATACAACTGTATTTACCGGTGCAATGGATTTGCAGCAGCTTACTTCATTTTCACTTTTTCCGAATCCGGCCAATGAAAGTATTGTAATAAAAACGGCGAACGAAACTCATGGAAAACAGCTTTTCATTATCCATGATCTTTCGGGTAAAGAAATTTTACGCAGCGAAATTTTTTCTCAGCAAACAACAATCAGCATAGCGGATTTACCTGTGGGAATGTATATCTGCACATTGCTGGATGAAAATGAATACGCAGGCAACAGCAAATTAATTATCAGCAGGTAAAATGAAATTCTTATTTATAGCTGCGTTCATTTTCTGTGCAGGATCTCTTCTTGCGCAAACCCAATTTGTACGCAAAGACAGTATCCCTGTTTTTCTGAATACTCAACAATTAAATCACGCCTGGACCGGCGGAATTAATTCGGCGCAATTTTCTGAGATCGATTTGAACCTTGATGGTATAATGGATCTTTTTGTTTTTGACCGGACAGGAAATAAGATCTCGACTTTCATTAATGCCGGAACGCCTAACCAGGTTGCGTATGTTGCCGCAATGCAATACGTTCCAAAATTTCCGCGTATGCACGATTGGGTTTTGCTTCGCGATTATAATTGCGATGGTAAGATGGATATTTTCACTTCCAACGCCAGCAAGATACAGGTGTATAAAAACACTTCGAACGTTGCAACCGGATTGCAATTTCAATTGGTCACACAAAATATTCTCGCCAATCTCACGCCAAACAGCACAAACAATATCAACCCGATCAATGTGAGCTGGATTGATATTCCTGCGATCCGTGATGTTGATGGAGACGGCGATCTTGACATTTTAAATTTTGGTGTGAATGCGATACAAATCGAGTATTATAAAAATCGCAGCATGGACCTTTACGGAATCTGCGACAGTTTAAATTTTATACTGGAAGCGCTTTGCTGGGGAGAATTTACCGAAAGTCAAAATGATGCAACGCTTACATTAAATACGCCATGCACTGCGCCGCCTGTTCAACCGCACGATCAAAATCACAATGCATTTTTACATGCCGGCTCTTGCCTCGAATGTATAAATACGGATGGTGACAACGACCAGGATCTTTTGGTTGGTGATCTGAGCAATATTTACATCAACCTTGTTAGAAACGGAGGAAGCAATTCCTTCGCCCTCGCCGATTCGATAGATAATTTTTATCCCGGTTACGATACTGCAATGGCGTTAGAAATTTTCGGTTGCGGATTTCATCTTGATGTTAATAATGATGGTGAGCGTGATATTTTGTTTTCACCAAATGCATTAAACACTTCTGAAAATTTTAATAGCGTTTGGTATTATCAAAATACGGGAACGAACAATGCAGTTCAATCACATTTCATTCAACGAAATTTTTTGCAGGAGAAAATGATTGAAGTCGGCGAAGGTGCGTATCCTGCATTTTTTGATTTTGATGGTGATGGTGACCAGGATCTTTTTGTTGGAACACGAGGTTATTATTCTCCGGCCGGAATTGCAGATTGTATGCTGGCTTGTTATAAAAATACGGGCACGAATGCAAACCCGGTCTTCACACATTTCACTTCCGACTTCGCAGGAATATTTGCCGGCGGATTAAACATGAGTGGAATGGCACCTGCATTCGGCGATCTCGATGGAGATGGTGATGCGGATATGCTGCTCGGTGATGTAAATGGCAAAATGAATTTTTTCAGGAAAGATCCCGGTAACGATACCAACTTTGTGCTTGCGCAGGCTTTTTATATGGGCATTGATGTAGGAAGTTTTGCCGCTCCGCAAATTATTGATGTTGACCGCGACGGAAAAAATGATCTGCTTATCGGGGAACAAACAGGTAATGTAAATTATTATCACAACGACGGAACTAGCGCGGTTCCTGTTTATTCATTGGTCACCGCAGTTTTTGGAAATGTAAATGTTACACAAACGGGATTTACAACAGGGTATGCAACACCGGTTTTGTATAATGACAGTGGAGCGTATGTTTTGCTTGTCGGTAGTGAGCGCGGATTTCTTTTTCGCTATGATGATATTGATGGAAATCTAACAGGAGCATTTACACTAACCGATTCCTTATACGTCAGCTCCTATGAAGGCGGTAGGATTGCTCCGTCCATTGCTGATTTAAATAATGATGGATTGTTTGATGTAATCTTAGGAAATTTAGCCGGTGGTGTTTCACTTTTCTACGGTGATAACACGGTTGGGATGAATGAGTATTTTGCAGGAACAAATTTTGAATTGTACCCGAATCCTGCAACAACAAATGTAGTGGTGAAAATTTCTGTTGCGGCCGGCGAAGAAAATCAATTCATGCTTTTTGATCTTGCAGGAAAAAAAACAATGCAACAAACTATTTCAGATCAACAAACAACAATTTCTACCGATCAGCTTTCCAATGGAATTTACATTTGCACATTTACCAATTCCCACGGATTTACGACAAGTAAAAAATTAGTCATTAGCAGGTAAACGATATGCGTACTCTATTTTTTTCAATTTTGTTTTGCGTTTCACTTACGGTAAATGCGCAGATTCAATTCATACGTAAAGACAGTGTGCCCGTTACAGTGAATTCGCAGGCGCTTGATTTTCCGTGGGCGGGTGGAATCAATTACGCGCAGTTTTCGGACATCGATTTGGACCAGGATGGAACGATGGATCTTTTTGTATTTGACAGAACAGGAAATAAGATCACAACGTACATTAATAATGGAACACCTAACCAGGTTGATTATTCCATCGCACCACAATACATTACAAAATTTCCATTGCTTCACGACTGGGCGATCTTACGCGATTATAATTGTGATGGCAAGATGGATATTTTCACCGCATACACGGGATCATCGCCGGGAATTTCTATTTGGGAAAATACGTCGACGATAGCAACCGGAATATCATTTCAGCTCGTTGCTAATCCGCTTAAAACAAACGTTACACCCAACAGCACAGATTCCATCCGCACACTTTGGGTGACGAATGTTGATATTCCCGCAGTGCGTGATATCGATAACGATGGCGATCTGGATGTGCTCACGTTCGATGGTTCGGGTGTGCAGGTTGAATTTCACAGGAATTATTCGAAAGAAAATTTCGGCACTTGTGACAGTCTCAAGTTTCAGCTCGAGTCGCAATGCTGGGGAAAATTTTCTGAAAATACATTGAATGCAAATCTGAATTTAAATGTGAATTGTCCCCTGCCACCAATTGCAAATCCTGATCCGCTTCCGAGTGTGCAGCACAATATGCACAATGGATCTTGTCTTGAATGTATCAATACCGATAACGACAGCGACCAGGATTTGCTCATCGGTGATTTGTCAAGCCAATATATTGCTTACACAAGAAATGGCGGCGATACAGCGAATGCGCTGATGGATACAGTTGATACACGCTATCCGAATTACGATTCAACTGTTACAGCAAACATCTGGAATTGCGGATTTCATCTTGACGTTGACAACGATGGAAACAAAGACATTCTTTTTTCACCGAATGCGCCGAACTCATCTGAAAATTTTAAGAGTGTTTGGTACTATCATAACACGGGAGCAAATACAGATGTGCGGGCGCAATTTGTTCAGAATAATTTTTTGCAGGACAATATGATTGAAACCGGCGAAGGTGCTTTCCCGCGTTTTTTCGATTATGATAATGATGGCGATGATGATCTTTTCATTGGCAATTATGGCTATTACAGCAGTTCAGGAACCTATCCATCGAAAATTGCGCTTTACAAAAACATCGGCACAACAACTACAGCATCATACAAATTAGAGACCGATGATTTTATTGATCTGTATGCGAATACTTCAAACTTGCTCTGCCCCGTTCCTGCCTTTGGTGATCTTGACAGCGATGGCGATGAGGACATGGTGATCGGTGACGCAACAGGAAAATTGCATTATTACAGGAAAGATCCGGGACCGGCAGATAATTTCGTTTTTGTATCAAGCAATTATAGTGGAATTGATGTTGGCAATTATTCAACACCACAGCTTGTTGATGTTGATCGCGACGGAAAACTGGACATGCTCATTGGCGAACAAAGCGGGACTGTAAATTATTATCGTAATACCGGCACAACAACTGTTCCTGCATTTGCTTTGACATCCGGATTTTTTGGAAGTGTAAGTGTCAGCCAAGTGGGTTTTACAACTGGCTATAGTGTTCCTTACCTGTGGGATAATTCAGGATCGTATACGTTGCTTGTCGGTTCAGAACGCGGATTTCTTTTTCGCTATGATAATATTGACGGAAATCTCAGCGGCTCTTTTACATTGACAGATTCATTATACGTCAGCTCGCGTGAAGGACTTCGCATTGCGCCGTGGATGGGACATTTGAATAACGATACGCTTCCTGAATTGATTATCGGAAATTATGCAGGCGGTGTTTCATTATTTTTTGGTGATGTAATTAATAGTGTGAATGAATTCGCTTTGGGTTTTACTTTCGGACTTTATCCGAACCCGGCTGCAACAAATTTCACACTCAACAATCCGCTTTCGCAAAAAGAGCTCCCTGCTACTTTCTCCATTATGAACACGGAAGGACAAATTATACTGACAAAACAAATCAATTCCTCCAGTGAACAAATCGATGTCGCTTCATTTACTCCTGGAATTTATATTTGCCGTTTGCAATCAAAATCAGGAATGGTTTCACATCAAAAGCTGGTGATCAGCAAATAATTTTTATGATGAGCGGTAAATGAGCATAACAAGTATTCTATACCTTTGATGCAAATAACAGCACGTGCGTAATTATTTCGGTCGTTTTATTGCCACCATTTTGCTTGCAGCTTTTTCGGCCTACCTGGTTCCGAAAGAGTTTGTGCATGCATTGTACGGGCATGAAGACACGCACGAAGCTTCCTGTTCAACTAAGGAACATGCTTTAGGAACACAACATATTCATTGCGATTTTCTTTCCTATGAAGCATCACTTTATACTGCTTCGTCTTTTACTACCTGCCCTGTTTCTTACGAACATGCTTTTGCCTTCATCCCAACTGAAGCAGAGCAGGCTGGAATAACAGTTACGTTTCGTCCTTCCCTCCGCGGCCCACCCGCTTTGATTTAAATACAAAAAACTAATTCTGCGCCGGCTGTTTTCTTAATAAGGAAATAGTCAGCCCCTGTTTTTATTTTAAATCAAACTAAAATGACACGTTACTTCCTATTCATTCTACTATTTTCAATTTTCCATTCCGTATTAAAAGCTGATCCGGGTGGTGCAACACTTACCGGGAAGATCACAAACAAAACAGACAACACGCCATTAGTCAGCGCTGTTGTTTATTTTCCTGATCTCAAAAGCGGCGCATCAACCGATCTGAACGGGCAATATAAAATCACTAATCTTCCTGTCGGAACGTTCCTTGCGCAGATCTCGCTTCTCGGTTACGCAACGATCACACAAAAAATTACGCTGACGGAAAATACGTTTCTTGATTTTCAGCTCGAACCATCCGTCACCGAAATGGTTGGTGTTGTGATCACCGGTCAATCCTCTTCCACCGATCCCAAGCACACACCTACTCCAATTACTGTGATCACAAATGCACAGCTACAGCAAAATGCGTCAGGAAACATTATTGACGCTGTTGCAAAACAGCCCGGCATTTCTCAATTAGGTACAGGTCCCGGAATTTCAAAACCTGTTATTCGCGGACTCGGCTATAATCGCGTTGTAGTTGTGCATGATGGAATTCGCCAGGAAGGACAACAGTGGGGTGATGAGCATGGAATTGAAATTGACGGAAATTCTGTTGACAGGATTGAAATTCTGAAAGGACCTGCAAGTTTGAGCTATGGATCGGATGCGATGGCAGGTGTGATTAATATTATGTCAGCGCAAACGTTGCCTTCGGGAACAATTACAGGAAATATTTTCTCGAATTACCAATCTAATAATGGATTGTACGCCTCATCATTGAATAACGCAGGAAATTTAAATGGTTTTATCTGGGATGCGCGATTCAGCACTATTTCTGCTCATGATTATAAAAATAAATATGATGGCGGTGTTTTTAATTCGCGCTATTCGCAGCAAAATTTCAGCGGATTAATTGGCTTAAATAAATCGTGGGGCTATTCACATCTTAGTTTCAGCTCTTATCACATGCTTACAGGAATTCCGGAAGGAGAGCGTGATAGCTTAACCGGAAGATTTATAAAAGAGATCCGCTTGAATGATTCTTCTTCTGCATTCGGTCTTGTGAGTGATGCTGATTTGCGTTCTTATCAAATGGCAACCCCACACCAGGACATTCGCCATTATAAAGTGACGTTGAATAATTGTTTTATTATTCGCGAGGGACTTTTAAAAACAACATTTGCATTCCAGCAAAATCAACGCAAAGAATTCGGCGATGTTTTAAATCCTGATCAGTTCGGCTTATTTTTTCTGATGAACACGATTAATTATGATGTCCGATATGTTTTTGAGGAAAAAAATCGCATCCAGGTTTCTACAGGTATAAATGGAATGCAACAACAATCACAAAACGAAGGCGCCGAATTTTTAGTTCCTGAATACAGCTTGTTTGATATCGGCGGATTTATCATTGCAAAAAAATCGTGGGAGAAGTTTGATCTCAGCGGAGGAATCCGTTACGATATTCGCATGCAAAAATCAACTGATCTTTATCTGGATACGAACGGAGCAGAAACACAAAATCCGGATGCAAATTCGTTCCACCAGTTCATTGCATTTAATTCTACCTTCTCCGGCATTTCAGGAAGCGTTGGTTTTGCTTACCAGGTTTCTGAAAAAATGTATACCAAAATGAATGTTTCGCGTGGTTACCGTGCTCCGAATATTGCAGAACTTGGTGCAAATGGTGAACATGAAGGAACGCTTCGTTATGAGATCGGCGATCCTGATTTGAAAGCAGAAACAAGCACACAAATCGATTTGGCTTTGGGTTTTGATTCGGAACATTTCTCAGGCGAGGTAGCTGTTTTTGGAAATGATATCCAACATTTTATTTTCCTGGAAAGAGTAAACAATACAAATGGTTCTGATTCAATTATTGACGGAATGCAGGTATTTAAATTCGTTCCGGGGCATGCGCAATTATATGGTGGAGAAATTACATTTGATATTCATCCACATCCACTCGATTTCCTGCACTTCGAAAACACATTTGGTTTTGTAATTGCACAGCAGCCGAATTCTCCTGAGTCATCAAAATATCTTCCTTATACACCTGCTCCCGTTTTCCGTTCGCTGTTGCGTGCTGATATGAACAAGCAATGGAAATTCCTCCGCAATGGATATATTAAAATTGAAGCAGAGAATTTCTTTGCACAAAATCTTATTTATTCTGAGATGAATACGGAAACAAAAACTCCCGGATATTTTCTTTTGAATTTCGGTATGGGAACAGAATTCATGCGAAAAGGAAAAACTCTTTGCTCTTTAAATATTTCCGTAAATAATATTGCGGACGTAGCTTATCAAAACCACCTGAGTCGTTTAAAATACAGCGCTCCGAATTATGCTACAGGCAGAAATGGTATTTATAACATGGGAAGAAATGTGAGCATCAAATTGAATATTCCATTGAATTTTAAAAAATCTGAA
>JBKJMR010000347.1:0-14646 GCA_046596275.1 Bacteroidia bacterium
TCGGGCAATCTGCGACAATGACAGCAACTGCCAGCGGCGGAACACTTCCTTATGCTTATACCTGGTCGCCTGCGGGTCCGGTTGTTTCACCAACTACAACTACCACATATACCGTAAGTGTAACGGATGGAAACGGATGTCAAAGTATTGCACAGCCAATTACTGTTCAGGTAAATCCTCCGCTTGCCGTATCGCTTACCGGTACAGCGCTAGTATGTATGAATAGTATGGAAACACTTATTGCTACAGCAGCAGGTGGAAACGGTGGACCTTATACTTATTCATGGGCACCGGTATCAGCAACAGGTAATACGCTTGTTACTTATCCTGCTGCAAATACAGTTTACACGGTTACGTTAACAGACAACTGCACCACTGCACCTGCGACAGCAACATTTGCAGTGACCGTACCTGCTTTGCCTGTAGCTTCATTTACTACAGCGGATACTTCAGGCTGCGGATCGGTGTGTGCGGATTTCTTCAATACAACTCCGAATGCAGTTTCAACATACTGGTCGTTCACAGATGGATTTACTTCCACACTGCCGAATCCAACGCATTGTTTTCTGCCGGGCACTTTTGATGCAACGTTAATTATTGTCGACAATAACGGATGCAGAGATACCATCACACAACCCGGATTGCTCACGGTGCACAGTAATCCTGTTGCTGATTTTACCTTAGGGCCGCAGCCAACCACTATTCTTGAGCCGAACATTTGTTTTACTGATCATTCTACTAATGATGTTGTAAGCTGGTACTGGAACTTTGATGATCCGAATGATCAAACAACAAGCACTATTCAAAATCCATGTCATGCGTATTCTGATACAGGACGTTACTGCACTTCACTCATTGTTACCAATCAATACGGATGCTGGGCCACTTCAATGAATTGTCTCTACATATCACCGTATTACACGTTGTATGTTCCGAATGCATTCACTCCGAATGAGGATGGTTTGAATGATGTATTCATTCCTGTTGGCAATGATGTTGATCCGGATTTTTACGAGCTGCTGATCTTTGATCGTTGGGGAAATTTGATTTTCAAAACAACAACATGGGGCGAAGGCTGGAACGGAATTGCGAAAAACGGTCAGAAACTGGCGCAGATCGATACATATGTCTGGAAAATAAATCTGAAAGATCACGCAGGTCAACGGCATGAAATTATCGGTCACGTTTCGCTGATCAAATAGACTTGAGATGTGAGACTTGAGACGTGAGACTTGAGACTTGAGACGTGAGATTTGAGACGTGAGATGTGAGATGTGAGACTTGAGATTTGAGATTTGAGATTTGAGATTGAACTACTTTTTTATCTCACGTCTCAAGTCTGAAATCTCACGTCTATTTCACCCAATCTGCAATAAAAACGTTTGTGTCGCGTGTGCCGCCGTTGTGCCTGTTGGAAGAAAATACAAGCTGTTTCCCATCAGGTGAAAACATGGCGAAGGAATTAAAATTGCTTTCGAACGTGATCTGCTCTAAGCCTGTTCCATCGGAGTTGATCATGTACAATTGAAAATCATATCCTTTCTGCGAATGATGATTGGATGAAAAAACAATCTTCGACTGATCAGGCGAAAAATAAGGCGCCCAGTTTGCTTTGCCCAATGTTGTAACCTGCTTCATTTCTGTTCCATCAATATTGCAGGTGTAAATTTCCATGTTGGTCGGTGCGACCAAACCTTTTGCAAGCAATTCTTTGTATTCCTTTATTTCTGTTTCTGTTTTCGGACGTGAAGCGCGGAAAACAATTTTCTTTCCATCGGCAGAGAAAAATCCGCCACCATCATAACCCAGCTCATGTGTAATTTGTTTCGGATCTGTGCCGTCGATATTCATGATCCACAGATCAAGGTCACCGCCACGTGTTGAGGTGAATAAAATTTTATCTCCTTTGGGAGAAACAACTGCTTCTGCATCGTATCCCATTGTATCTGTTAATTGTTTTATAATGTTTCCTTTCAGATCAGCAATGAAAATATCGTAGCTGTCAAAAACATTCCACAAATATTTTCCACCCGCATGCAGGTCGCCTGTTTCCGGACATTCTTTTCCGTCTTTGTGTGTAGATGCGTAAAGAATATGTTTTCCATCGGGCATGAAGTAAGAGCATGTGGTTCTTCCACCTGCAGTGCTGATGCGTTTTGGCAAATAAGTTGAATCACGTGCTTCAGAAATTTTCATCATAAAGATCTGATCGCAGGAGAGGTTCCACTTTTTGAAATTGGATTGAAACGTCAGCAATTTTCCATCGGGAGAAAAATAAGCTTCTGCATTATCGCCGCCGAATGTAAGCTGACGGAGGTTTTTCAAATGTTTTTCGCTTGCATTATCAATAGAAGCTTTAGGCGATTTACCACCCAAAAGGGCGACAGAAAGTACCAGGAAAAAAAGTGGTGATGCGAATTTTAACATTTGAGGAGGATTGGATGGCAAAAATAGATTAGCAAACCAACCGGAATGTCAGAAAAATGTCATTTACAACCATAAACGGGTGAAAATACCGGGATATTATTGGTCGTTTTTGACTATTTTCGCAATCGCAAACCTAAAACATATCATGAAAAAAATTACTTTATTAGCTGTAATGGCTGTTACGATTGGCTTATCGCTAAACGCACAGACCAAACAAGGCGCAAATGCAATGCGTTCATCTGATCCGTCACAACTCCCCCTGATCGTTCAGTCTTCGCAAGCAATTCAGCCTAACACTACGACTCAAACAATTTCCGGTTATTACCAGCAAGGATTTGAGGCACTCACTTTTCCTCCTGCAGGCTGCAGAGTTGACAACGTAGCCGGACCTACTTATACATGGGCACGTTCAACAGCACAAGCGCATCTTAGCACTGCTTCAGCATTTATCCGTTATGACAATATTGCCGGCGGTGGACAAGACTGGCTGATGATGCCACGATATCTTGTAACAGCTACAACTGATTCTATGGTTTTCTGGATGCGTCTTGCATTCGCAGGTTACCAGCCGGATTCTCTTTGCATCAAAGTTTCTACAACAGATTCTTTGGTGAGCTCTTTCGGAACTACACTTCTGAAATTGCGTGAAGGAACCAATTACCCAACAAATTCCACAACCTGGTACCGTTATGCAGTAAGCCTGAGTGCATACAATGGTCAGCAAATTTATATTGCTTTCAAACATTACAATATTGATGGTGATGGATTATATGTTGATGACGTAGCAATCGGAACACGTCCGGCGAATGAAGTTTCTACAACAGCGATGATCTCTCCTACTGCCACGGTCGGCGCAGGATCAATCATTCCACAAGCTACTTTCTTCAATTCAGGAAGCGCAACTCCAACATTTAACGTAACCACGGATATCACTCCGGGTGGTTATACTTCAACACAAACGATCACTGCATTGGCACCTAACACATCTGCTAACGCATCTTTCGCTCCATGGAGTGCAACTCCGGGAACGTACACCGTAAAAACATACACACAGCTTCCTGGTGATGCAAACATGGCAAACGATACACTTACACGTATTGTTACTGTCCTTTCTGCCTACACACAATATGGCTGGGATGTGAACGCAGCTCTTCCTGCGGGTCGTTGGGCAACAGGTCCTGTTTTTGTAAAAGAATGTCTTTCTTCAACCGATACAGGATTCATTTACCTGATCAGCGGAGCAGATGCAGCATTTGCAAATACAACGCTTAACACACGTTACAATACAGTTACAGGAGCATACACAGCAATGGCTCCTATTCCACAGTCAAGAACACAAATTTCTCCGATTCATGTAAGAGGAAAAATTTATGTTATCGGTGGATACGGTGCATCTTTTTCACCGGTTACCACAAACAGCATTTACGATATTGCAACCAACACCTGGACTACTGGAGCAACAATCCCACAACAGGTTGGTGATTATGCTATCGGAAAATATAATGATTCACTTATTTATGTAATCGGTGGTTACACAGGAGCAGGTGATGTAAATCTTGTTCAGATCTATAACACTTACACAAATACATGGAGTGTCGGAACACCTAAAACAGGAACAACTGTTGCAGGTTGTCGTATGGGTATTTCTGATAACAAAATTGTATTTGTGGGTGGTTACAGCCAGACATTAGCTGCAACACAATCAGCAGCATTGCTGGGAACAATTGACGTGAATAATCCAGCAACCATTGTTTGGACAGCACTTCCTAATTATCCTGCTGGTCCAACAGGCCGTCATGGTGCAGGAACAGCTTTTGAAGATAACGGAAACGTATACTTCGCAGGTGGAGATCCAACCGGGCAAGGAACACAGGTTCTTAACGCTACTTACGCTTACAACACCATTCTCAGCCAGTGGGAAACTGGCCCGAACATGCCTGTTGGTGTAAGCAATATCACCAATCTTGCAGGTGCGCTTACAGACAGTCTTTATATGGTTACCATGGGCGGATACAACGGAGCAGCAGTTGTAACCAGCAATGATTGGTTGAACATCGGACCACATGCACCATTGCCGGTTGGCCCAGCAGACGTTGCAATTTGTAACGGAAACTCCACAACACTTACTGCAATGAACGCAGTATCTTACGCATGGAGCCCTTCAACAAATCTCAGCAGCACAAACACTGCTTCTACAGTTGCAAATCCAACAACAACTACTACTTACTCAGTAACAATGGGTAAAGGATACGGTTGTCCTGTAGTTGACCCCGTTACAGTTACAGTAAATCCACTTCCAATAGTTGTTGCAAACTCAACAGCTACAACAGTTTGTTCCGGCGATGCTGTAACACTTACAGGTAGCGGTGCAGTTTCTTACACCTGGACAGGAAACGTTACAGACAACGTTGCTTTTAATCCGACAACAACCGATACTTACACAGTAACAGGAACAGATGCAAACGGTTGCATGAACACAGCTAACATTACTGTAAACGTGAACGCACTTCCTGTGGTTGTTGCAAACGCAACGTCTACTGTAATTTGTTCAGGTGATGCAGTTACACTTTTCGGTAGCGGCGCAACATCTTACACTTGGTCAAACAATGTAATTGATAACGTTGCTTTTACACCAACAGTTTCTGATGTTTATACTGTAACAGGTATGGATGCAAACGGTTGTATGAATACAGACGTTATCCCTGTAACTGTGAATACACTTCCAACAGTTGTAGCAAATGCAACAGCAACTACTGTTTGTAACGGAGATTCAGTTACACTTTCAGGTAGCGGCGCACTTAACTACACATGGACAGGAAACGTTACGGATAACGTAGCATTCGCACCAGCTGCAACTGATACTTACACAGTAACAGGAACAGACGGAAACGGTTGCATGAACACAGACAACGTTACAGTAACCGTAAATGCACTTCCAACAGTTGTAGCAAACTCTTCAACAGCTACCGCATGTGCAGGAACCTTTATTACACTTACAGGTAGCGGTGCAACAACCTATACATGGACTGGAAACGTAACAGATAACACTCCATTCCAACCGACAGCTACTGCTACTTACACAGTAACAGGAACAGACGGAAACGGTTGTATGAATACAGACAACGTGACTGTAACTATCAATCAGCTTCCTGTTGTTGTTGGTAATGCAACACAAACAGCAGTATGTACAGGTTCACCGGTTACTCTTACAGGTAGCGGCGCTTCAACTTACACATGGACAAACAGTGTAGTTGATGGTGTTTCTTTTGTTCCGGCATCAACTAATACTTACACGGTAACAGGTACAGATGCTAACGGTTGCATGAACACAGATGAAGTAACTGTAACAGTAAATCCGAACCCGGTTGTAACATTAACACTTTCACAATCTACAATTTGTGTGGATGATGCAAATCTTGTTCTTTCAGGCGGATCACCGGTTGGTGGAACATACAGTGGTAATGGTGTGAACGCAGGCAGCTTCGATCCATCAGTACCAGGCGCTGGAAATACATCAATCACTTACCAGTACACAGATGCTAACGGTTGTGAAGCAGCAGCTACAACTTCTATCACAGTAGATCTTTGTACAGGTATTGCTTCTGCAACAAATGTGAATGGAATCAACATCTATCCAAACCCTAACGCAGGTCAGTTTACAATTCAGCTTTCTTCTGCGCCGGTTGATGCAGTACAGGTTGAAGTAACAAACGGTCTCGGACAGGTTATAGATGCTTTCACAATGACAGAAACATCAAAAGAGATCAACATTGCAACACTTGATAACGGAGTATACTTTATTCGCGTAATCAATGGCAGCACAGTAACAGTTCAGCGTATCGTGAAGCAGTAATAATCCTTAATATTGAGAAAGGCTCCTGATTAATTTCGGGAGCCTTTTTTATTTGGTAATCTGGTAATCTGGTGACTGGGTGATTTACGCACGAAAGGCAACGCACATTTCCTGAGTTCCGCACACATTTGAGATTTTTCTTGAGTGCTTGAGGATATCCGTTTTTATCCGTTTGATCTGGGTTATCCGTGTTCTTACTTATCGTTCGCGGTATCCGCCGGCGTGGATGCTGAACATGAATCCGTAACGCTTACATGCTTCGTTTTCCATTCGGCAAAAGTAGGATTGCTCGGGAAATGTATAACGCATTGCTTTGAAGCCTGAATAAACTGCAGTGCTGTTATTTGTAAAGCGTAAGGAAGATTGATTTTGTTTTCGTGCTGAGCTTGCAAAAGAATGGTGGAACGTAAATGGGAAATCTAACATCGAACGAAATTGAATTCCGGTTTGACCAATGGGCACGTAACCTGTAGGTTTTCGTAATTCATCCCACTCAAAAGCTGATGCGGAACTTGTAATAAGAAAAAATATTCCGGCGAAAAGAGTCAGCTTCTTCATCTTACAATTTACGAAAACAAGTGGGAAAAAGATTTAAGCAACCGCTGCGGTAATCTTCTTAAAACGCATTTGCAAAACACCAATGAACGCTTCCTTGATAATTCCTTTGCTCATTTTGGATGTGCCTTCGGTGCGATCGGTAAAAACAATCGGAACTTCCGTGATCTTAAAGCCGAGCTTCCATGCGGTGTATTTCATTTCAATCTGGAAAGCGTAACCAACGAATTTGATCTTATCCAAATCAATTGTGGCTAACACTTTTGCTTTGTAACATTTGAATCCTGCTGTTGTATCACGTACGCCGAACCATAGGATCATGCGCACATACACGGAAGCGAAATAGGAAATGAACAAACGATTCATTGGCCAGTTTTTAACCTCACCACCTTTTACATATCGCGAACCCACTGCAACATCAGCTCCTTTTACCGCACACGCCTCATACAAACGATTAAGATCATCGGGATTATGAGAAAAATCACAATCCATTTCAAAAATATAATTGTAATTCCTTGCCAGGCTCCAACGAAATCCATGAATGTAAGCAGTGCCCAATCCTAATTTTCCTTTTCGCTCTTCAATGAATAAACGCCCTGAAAACTCTGTAATGAGCCGCTTCACAATCGCTGCAGTTCCATCAGGCGAACCGTCATCCACGATCAACAAGTGATAGTCGCCGTTAAGCAACATCACTCTCCGGATCATCTTTTCGATGTTTTCCTTCTCGTTGTATGTGGGAATAATAACTACGCGTTCGGGCATGCCGGGAAGATGCTTTAAGTCAACGAAGATAACCTTGCTGCAGAGATATTGCAATGGATTAACAAGTTTTGCAGGAATTAACTTCAAATAACAGGCGTAAAAAAGTTTCGCAGGTTGCCTGTAATTTTTTTTTACCTATCTTAATAACAAGTCAAACCGTGATAAGATACACCCCATTGAAAAATACCCTGCTGATTTTTATGTTGCTTCTTTTTTCTTTCGTCAATGCACAGTGCGACAGCGTGGTGGCGGGAGATTCGTGCAAACATAAAACGGGAATTACCGGTTATGTGGAGTACAATGATTCACTGCTGGCTTTCACAGAGTACGGTGTAGCAAGCTGGTACGGACAAAACTGGAATGGAAGACTTACTTCAAGCGGACAATTATTTTCGCCGGATAGCCTGACTGCTGCACATAAACGTCTCCCGTTCGGCACGGTGGTGAAAGTAACGAACAGTTCAAACGATTCTGTTGTGTATGTAAAGATTACTGATCGTCTTCCGAAAAGTTCAACGCGCAGCATTGATCTCACCCCGCGTGTTGCGAAACAATTAAATTTTTATTCGAAAGGTTTGACGAAAGTGAAAATTGAAGTGGTAGGTTATGCCCCGGTTTATAAAAAGAAAAAAACTGCTGCATTAAAACCGGTTCCCAAGCCGAAATAAAATCCCCTTTCTTCAACCGGTAAACATTTATTGCCGGGCAACCAAACGCTTCATTTGCGTCTTTCCTGTAATTGGATCATTTCACGCTTGACATGATTCCAAAATCACCGACAACTCCCTATTCTTCAAGGATTTGATTCTGCATGCATGCTGGTGTACATGCCAATTCGGTGTGCTTATTTGTGTAATGGATTTATCAGCGCATCCGAACGTCATAAGATGTTGGCTGTTAGCATTAACCATCCTGCAAATGACGTTGGACATGTATAAACTGTCATTAATGCGAATCGTTTTGCGGACATATATAGGATTGCTTTGTACAAAATTAAATACACTATGAAAATCCCATCTAAGTTTTCCCGCCTCATTTTAGTACTGGCATTATTGCTCTCCGTTTTTAAGCTCACCGCAACAAATTATTATTGGGTTGGCGGAACAGGAGGCTGGTCAGATTATAATCAGCACTGGTCTGTTTCGAGTGGCGGACAATTGTATCACAACCGTGTTCCATCACCGAACGATACGGTAATTTTTGATTCACTTTCTTTCACTTCGTTGAATGATACGGTGTATGCAGATTCTTCGATTTTGTATTGTTATACGATGAAGTGGGAAAATGTGCAGGGTTACCCGGTATTTATAAATCAATCGTATGCAACGAATACCATTTTGAAAATTTATGGTTCGCTTTTATTGGATACTGGAATGACCTGGCAATTCGGTGGTGTTGTGCGTTTTAATACGTTGCACGCGGGCCAGCGCTTAAAATCAAACGGAATAACCTTTGGCTCGCTTGAATTTTCAGGCGATTCCATTGGAGAAATTTCTCTTTCGGATACATTGCGCGTAGGCAATCTCATTTTTTCAAGCGGACTTTTTCTCTCCGGAGGGCAGACGATCTACTGCGGAAATTTTATTGAAGCATTAACGAACAGTGCATCCATTGACCTTGATACTTCCACCATTTTCACCACTGTAATTTCTGTATATCACAACGCACTTTTATTTGATGCGGACAGCGCGGCGTTTATTGTTTCAGGATCTTACGCCTATTGTGGAAACCAACATTACGGAAAGCTGGTTGCGTTGAACGGCATTACCATAAATGACGGAAATCAATTCGATACGCTTATTCTTAATTCGAATTCATCTTTGACGGGAAGCAATACGATCGGCACTTTTAAGTGGCAGGCGCACGGAGCAATGTTGATCTTACAATCAGGCTTAACACAAACCATTATTGATACAATGATCTTTAACGGTGCATGCGAAGGTATTTCTGCAATTGAATCTACTCAAATGGGAATTCCTGCAACAATTAATAAAGCAAGCGGAAGTATTTTCTGCGAACGCATTTTGCTTGAAGATATTCTTGCAAGCGGAAATGCAAACTTCACAGCAAATAATTCTGTGTTAAACGGAACATGCACCGGCTGGCTGGCAACGAACGCACCAGTTGCAAGAAATTTATTCTGGGTAGCAAACTCCGGAAACTGGAGTGATACATCACACTGGTCGTTAAGCAGTGGAGGACCCGGCGGACAATGCGCTCCTACTCCACTCGATGCAGTTACATTCGACGCACAATCTTTTCCAATAAGCGATACCGTGTACGCGGATAATTCCTTCGTGACGTGCGCTGACATGACATGGTCTGCTACTCCATCAGGTGCAACATTTATTCAGTCTGCATTACTCGATGTATATGGCGCATTGGTATTCGATCCAACTATGAACTATCATCAATCATCAGTCCGGTTGCGCTCTTCAAATCCTTCTGAAACTTTGCAACCTGCTGGAAAATCATTTGGCAGTCTTACTGTTTATGGAAACGGTGGATATGATCTTCAGGGAGATCTTTCATTGGGACTTCTTAATTTTTCCAATGGAGATTTTAATGCAAATGCACATATAATTACTGCTGCTGCTGTAACAGCAAATAATTATTATATCTCAGATCTTTTATTCAACGGATGTACAATTACCGCAGGCACCTGGTCAATGTATGGTGGGATCGGAACTTTTTCAGCACCGCAAAATCTCAGCACCGGGCATTTCACTGATTTTTCCATGCATGCTTATGACACAGTTGTCTTTCAAAACAGCGCATACCTGCAATCCAACTGTAGCTTTTCCGAAGTAAGCATTTCAGGAAATTCCATCATGTATGGAAACAGCACATTCAACAAACTTCATTTTCTCACTCCGGGCTCACTGTTACAATTTCAACACGGATCAGTGCAGACTATTATCACACAAATGGATGTGCAATCTACTTGCGCTTCGTTGACAATGTTGCAATCCACGCTCGCAGGAAATGCAGCCACACTTTTTAAAAGCAGCGGATCAATTGTGCTTATTGATGTGATCCTTGAAGATATCACAGGAACAGGCGGCGGAAGTTTCATTGGGTTGAATTCTATTGCAACTTATAATGTCAACGGCTGGAATATTACTCCGCCACCAACAGTTCCATTGTACTGGATCGGCGGAACAGGAAACTGGAATGATCCGCAACATTGGTCTGTGACAAGCGGTGGAACTCCGGGAACATGCGTACCAGGTCCTGTGAATGATGTTTATTTTGATTCGCTTTCATTCACCGGTCCAATGGACACTGTGGCAATCTCCATTCCATTCACCTATTGCAGATCGATGGATTGGACGGGCTGTACCGGTGCACCAAGCTTATACAGTACAAGCTCACATCACACGTTACGCATTTATGGATCGATGTTGCTTGATTATAATGTAACAGCAAATCAATCGGAATTACTTTTCCGTTCACACAGTCCGGGTGAAACAATAAATACAAATGGTCAACCACTCGGTTATGTATGTATCGACGGATTCAACGGCACATGGGAATTACGTGAAGCGATGCAGGCAGATTCGCTGGAAATTATAAACGGAACTTTTAAGACTGCAGGTGAACAGCTGAATGTGCAAATCATGCGCACGGATTCCTCGAGCACAAGAGGATTAGAATTGGATTCTTCTGTTGTGTATGCAGGTACCTGGATTGTCGAAAATGATAATGCGTTTACGTTCGATGCAGGCACTTCACATTTGAATATCAGCGGAACTGATTTTTATGGTGGCTTGAACCGAAAATATCATGAAGTATATTTTACAAATGCTGTTACTGTGCATGATGCAGATACATTTGGTCTTGCAAGATTTACCAATATGGCAAGCATCCTGAACTCATGCATTTTTGATACGCTGTTCCTGGATAATGCAGGTTATGCCATTGCATTTGCACCGGGAACAAATCAAACGATCAATGAAAATCTTTATTCATCTGCTGATGCACAACGCCCTATCGGAGTAGAAAGCAGTGATATTTCCGGCAGCGTGACATTCACAAAATTACAGGACACCGTCTGTACTGATTTTTTAATCCTACGCGGAATTGTTGCAACAGGTGGCGCGGTTTTTTATGCCGGTCAGTACAGCGCAGATGCAGGAAATAATTCGGGATGGCAATTTCAGAGTTGCTCTCCGCAGACGGTTGATGTATGGCCGGGCGATGCAAATCGTGATCTTACTGATGATAATCTTGATTTGCTTGCAATCGGTGTTGCATTCGGACAATCGCGTACTCCACGTTCAAATGCAAGTACAAACTGGATTGCACAGCCTTCATGGCTCTGGGGAACATTATTTGCGAATACATCTGATATTACAAATGCAGATTGCGATGGCGACGGAACAGTTGGATTCAGCGATACAACAGCAGTTCTTTTAAATTATGGTTTCACACATCCTGCACGATTAGGAGGACCTGATTCTGTTCAGTCAGTGGGATTGCCATTTTATTTTTCTGTTCCGAATTATATTGTCCAGGCAGGTGATACAACAAGCGTGGGAATTATGCTTGGCAATGCAAATTCTCCTGCAACCAATATTTATGGAATTGCATTCACCTTGAATTATATGGCTAATTCTATTGTTGCCGGTTCGGCATGGATAGAGCTTAATAATTCGTGGCTTGCACCGACAGGTTATGAAATTCATTTGCTAAAAGATTTTCCGGCACAAAATAAAATGGAGCTCGCCATTTGCAGAATTGATCATGCGAATTGGAGTGGATCAGGAGAGATCGCACGTTTGCATTTCAGGGTTGATCCTGCAGGCCCCCCGGTTTTCAAATGCTGGTACAGCGATGTTACGATGATTGATTTCAGTGAAACGCAATTTCCGACACAAGTTATTATGGGTGCATTCCAGGTTGCAACCAGTGTTGGGACTGAAGAAATTGTTGAGCAGGGATTTAATGCTTATCCGAATCCAACGAACGGCGCGTATGTGATCGATGATGCAAAACTTTCAGGAACTGATTCGAAGATCGAAGTGATGGATATGAGTGGAAGAATCCTGCAGGAAATTCAAACAAACGGAGCATCGAGCGTCACGCTTCGAATGGAAGAGTTACCTGCGGGCACTTATTTCGTGCGGCTGATAAATGAAAAAGGAATTTTTGTGGAACGTGTGATCAGGCAGTAACCCCTATGCCCGTGCACATGTGTAGAGGGACGCGAATTTCGTGTCCCTCTTCTTTTTAATTCATCCTGATATAAATTCCGGGATTGTAAAGACGTGGCTCACCGTATTGATTTGTCGTGATCATAACAAAACCGATTCCACGCACATTTTTTTTAATCGTCAGCGTTGCAGCATCGTAATACCAATCTTCATAAAAACGAATCGCATACACTTCATCCAACGTTCTTTCAGCCACATAATTTACGGTCACATAATCTCCGGTTTCAGAATCATAATAACGGTTGGATTCTTTGTTGCTGAAAATTTCTTTAACCTGGTTGGTAGTGGTGAATGAATGTAATGAATCAATTTCCCCTGCAACAAGAGGGAAAACATTCTTCGGATTCAGCAATGCAAAATTAAAAAGTCCTGCAAGAAATTTCACACGTTCACCTGCGGGAATTGTTCCGAACGGTATATCAAGATAATTTACCGCATCAGCGCCGGAATAACGTTGCACATTCGAATCATTCTTCAACATTTGTTCCGGCCAGTTTATGGCAACATCACACACTACATTTTTCCTCAGCAATACCATTTTAAAAATCGAATTTGCAGGTAAAGAATTCTGAATACAAAGTGCAGGCGTATAACCGACAAAATCGCCGGTGTACGATATTTTACGGACAAAATAGCCGTAGTAGCTTATGCTTTTATCGATTTTTCCACTGGTAAAGTCAAAGCTCCAATGCTCACTGAAAAACAAAGAAACATTTTCCGGTTGAAGATAGCGATAGCTGAGAAGCGGAATAAATTCATTCCCGTTTTCCGCAAGAAGCGTATCAGCTGCATACGAGATTTTTTTTTCCGCTTGTACGATTAAATTTTCCGCACCAACTTTTCCTTTTCGCAACTTGAAATAAGAATGTTTCCCCGAAACGATCCAGGGTTGCCCGATTTGTGAAGCAGGTTCCGAAAAATCCGTTGCAGGAATAGTTGCGCAATCAATAATCCGGAGTGAAGGAGAAAATCCAGGTAACAATTCATAAGCAGGGTTATAAACCGCTACACTATCACCGGTCTTTGTTTTTTGCAGAATATGACTCGCGGTTAATTCGAGCAATGCATTTTTATCTGCAGTTGAAAATCCGTTCAACCTCGAAATAAATAAAACCGGTGGAGCAACCGTTGAATCTACGGGATCGACCCGGTAGCGGATATTTGCGGTAACTTCCGAACTTGTTTGTGCCTGTAATTGCAAAAAGCACAATATGAAAATGACGCAGGAAAGCAGGTTTTTCATAGCAGGCGATTTTTGTTTCCTAATGTCAAAACAAAGTAAAAGATACAATTCGTTTACAATTTTCCTTTTACAATATCTTCCACAACAGAAGGATCCAACAATGTGGAAGTATCACCAAGATTATTGAGCTCTCCTTCCGCCACTTTTCTTAAAATCCGTCGCATAATTTTCCCCGAACGTGTTTTCGGAAGTCCGCGCACGATTTGAATTTTATCCGGCTTTGCAATCGGGCCAATTGCTTTTGTTACTTCCGCAAGAATTTCTTTCCGGAGCTTTTCTTCATCTCCATTTTCTCTGATCGAAATAACATACGCATAAATTCCCTGTCCTTTAATATCGTGCGGATAACCCACAACAGCGCATTCCACAATATCAGGATGCGCATCGATTGCGCTTTCCACTTCCGCCGTACCGATGCGATGACCGGAAACATTGATCACATCATCCACTCTTCCTGTGATGCGATAATACCCATCGATATCACGTTTGCATCCACTCTTCCTGTGATGCGATCAATGTTTCCGGTCATCGCATCACAGGAAGAGTGGAAACATTGATCACATCATCCACTCTTCCTGTGATGCGAT
>JBKJMR010000360.1:0-5390 GCA_046596275.1 Bacteroidia bacterium
ATTATCTCGCGAATAATGTTTGTCTTGTTTTTCTCTTAATTCATAAACGCCCCAATACATTCCGTTAATAAAAAGCACGCAGGGAAATCCATCCATCGTTTCAAGATTTGTTTTTCCCTGCACCGTTTTCTGAATTAATCGATCGCGCATTTTTGTGTCGTTCCAATCGCTTCCAGAATTGCGCAAATTAAAATTGTGATATTCTGTCGCAGGTTTATCAGGAAACAATTGATAGTCGATAACCTGTCCCCCATAATTTTCATTGAAGTCAATTGTAAATCCACGTTGAGGAAATACCTTCGACCAGTTGCCCTGGATCTTCAGCGAAACAGGTTCCTGGAATTGCAGCACTTTGTCTTTATCAAAGAAAGAAACATCACCCGGCCGTTCCCAACCCTGCCAGAAATTCGCATCGTAAAACGGAATTCCGTTGATGCTTGTATCCGTTACATTATTTCCCATCACATAAATTCCATAGGACGGATCAAACAAATTCACCGGATCTGTTGTCAGTGAAACAACAGGCAACGTTACATTTTCATTGATAAAATAAGATGCTGCTGATGTTGGGCCCGGAAGTAAATAACTGCTTGATGGATAAACGCGCGCGCGGATTGTTTGTGATGCGTTGACCGGGATATTTCCGGAATAAGAAGTGGAAAACGGTGTAGGATCTGATCCGTTGTTTGTCCAGCGAATTGTTCCCGGCGTGGAAGAAGAAATTCCTGTGAGTTGTGTGCCGGTATAAAATCCGGAAGTGAGACTGATAACAGGACTATCTGCGTAACCGGAATAACACCAGGTAGAAACGTTTGAAGTGTCGGGTGTTGGAATATCGAACACGCACCAGTTTACCGCTCCATCGGGCTGACGACCGCGTGAATGATTCTGCATCATCGAACCAATCGTTTGCTGATCTGAAATATTTCCTTGTGCATCGAGCAACGTAAGCGCACATCCTCCGGCATTCAATTCATAATCCGTATGCAAAAATACTTGTGCAGGAAAGGGAAAATACGTTACAGAAGTATCGATGACTCCGAGCAACAATGCGGGAATCATTGAAAGATCATTCATTCCTCCGATATAATTATGCGTTTGAATAGCGAGTGTATTTATTCCGGGACGAATAATTGTATCGAGCGATGAACCGGGAACAATTGAAAATGCTGACCAATCGCCGGTTTGATATTGCACTGCTTCATGCTCATCAAATGCAAGCGCATTATAAACAGGAGGAAATCCCTGTGCACCGATATTCGCACGTGAAATTTCTTTTCCATTCAGGTATGCAACATACGCATCATCAAAATCGAGCAATAATGCAACGATGGCAAGATTTCCTGTGTCAGCAACATTAAAAGAATACCGTGTGTAAACAGAAATGACAGGAGCAACGATGGTCGAATCATCGCCATCACCGTAACCAACAGTTCCGTTACTGAGCGACCATGCTGCATCATTGAAAGAAGGATCTTTCCAATTTGAAGGAGGTGCTGCGGTCCCCGGAAAATAACGTGCAGGCAGATCAGGATAAACGGGAATTTCCCAATGATCAAAATAATCACGGCGACTTTTTCCCGAAAAGAAAACAGTTAAATGTTGTCCGGGTAAAATAATGACAGAAGGAAATGTCCAGCTCTTGGTGGAAGCAGCTTGAATGGATTTTATTTTATAACCGGCCAGATCAACCGCAGTTGTGCCTGCATTATAAAATTCGATCCAGTCTTGCACCGAGCCGTCTTCATCCAGCATAGGGGAATATCCCGCAGCGCAAACTTCGTTGATGAGAATTTGAGCGGGTAAAGAAATAGTAAGGAAAAACAGGAGGGCTAGAGAGTAAAGTTTCTTCATTCGAACGTGTTAATGATTTTTTACCTCAATTCGAATGTGAATTTAACCAAATCTGCTCTATTGCCCAAATGTAATTGGTAAAGTTACAGCACAGCGAACTCCTGCTCCACTCTTCTGTCCGGGCGTCCATCGCGGCATACCACGCACAAGATCAATCGCCGATTCATCGCATCCATAACCCAATCCGCGCAACACTTTTATTCCACCGATCTTCCCGTCTTTCTCCACCACAAATTTTATCATCACTACTCCTTTGATCTCATTTTGAAAAGCAGCCAGCGGATAAACTTTTTTCTTCGCTATATAAGCGATCATCGCATCATGTCCACCGGGAAAAGACGGACCAACATCCGGGTTCGAAACGATTCCACCTTCGTCGCTGCTGATTACATCATCATTGCCCGTATTTCCCTGGTTGATGATCGCTGACAAACCAGCCGTGATAGAATCCACTTCTTTTTTGTCGCGTTCAATTTCATTTTTTTCTTCTGCTGTCAATGGTTTTCCTTTTTTAACAGAAAACGTATCGATAGACGGTTCGAGAACAATGTTTGTATCGCCATCGTAGTTTTCATCGAACTTTCCTTCTGACGTGCAGGAAAAAATTAACGGGAGAAGAAAAAATATAAAATGCTTTTTCATTGGCGCTAAATTACTCAGAAATGTAAATTTCGGAGAATAAATTTTCTGTAGATGAATAAAGCGCGGGGTAGAAAAAAGTCACTTAATTAAAATCGCGAATGGAATTTTTGGTGCGTGCAACACTGTCTGAAATTCTTGTGCTGTCTTCTTTGGAAATATGATAAGCAGGACCAACTTCTCCATTGTTTGCTCCATCAGCAGAATCAGTTTCTTCCAGGACAGAATCCAATACGACTATTCCTCCATCCACTTGCGAATCAACGGGTTCACCTGCGGTAAAACCACAGGAAGAAGAAAATAAAAGTGAGCCGAATACTAAAATCAAAGCAGCAAGAAAACGCGATTGCCTGAATTTTAATGCAGGAAGCTTTACCTGGCTTTTTTTGAAATGGCCACAAATACGTTGCTCCTTTTTCACAGCAAAATAATTGTGCAGCTCTTCATCCGAATACGAAGTAAAATCGATCACGACCTTATCGCATTTGCCACAATAATTTCCTTCGCCTGCAGAAGGCATTCTGTTCCAATTTTCTGAACAAGGATGGGGAATGGTTAACATGAGGAAAAGTTGGTGGTTGGTGGTTGTAAAAGGTTGGTGGTTGGTGGTTGTAAAAGGTTGGTGGTATCTATAAAGTAAAAGTAATCAGTAAATATTATTACAAAAAACGCCAATCACCTTTTACCAGGAATAAGAGCTGTCAATCCGACAATAGTTGGCTCTTCGATTACAGGAACAGCAGCAACTTCTTTTTTTGGCTTAGGGCCGCTGATTCTTCCCATGTAATGTATTTCGACCGTATCTTTTTTTACCGGAACTGTGTCTTTGGAAATTGTTTTTGGAATTACGGTATCCGGATTTATCCCTAACGTGCTTTCATCGCTGGATGTTTCTACGCGAACCATTTTTCCTGTTAGTTCATTGTCACAACCGGTAAACAATGCGCCACCGAAAACAATCACAATTGCAGCAAGGAATTTTTTGAAGTTCCATGAAATTTTCAATTGTTGTTTGGTAGTTTCCGGAATCGTTACCTGCTCCGAAGTAAATCTTCCGCAGATCGAATCATTCTTTCTCGTTGAGATAAACTGAATTACCTCATCAGTCGGCATTTTTGTAAAATCGAAAACCGTTTTACAGCAGCTGCCACAATAACGTCCTTTGTCTTGCGATGTCATCGCATTCCAGTTTTTATGACAAGGCTCTTCGATGTGCAAATTCATTACGTTATTTTTTTGTGGTGTCTACCGGAACATACATAATCTCACCGATCATCATCATTTCAACCGTATCAGCAGGCACAATTTCAGGTTTCGTACATACCTGTCTTTTTTTTTTATGTCTTATGCGGGAAGAAGGCGTATCCAGGTTATTAAATTCATCCTGATCAGTAGCAGCGAATGAATTTTCCATTTTCACTTTTCCCATTTTATGACCAGAATTTTGCTCAGGAGCTTTTGTACGGCAGGAAGAAAAGAGTAATCCGCCAAAAACAAAATACAACGCAGCCATAAAAATACGGTAGCGACTCTTCGAAGGTTTCACAACATCATTTTCATGAAGCTGATCGGGGCGAAATCTACCGCAGATGTTTGCATCTTTCTTGCGTGAAATAATTTCAATCACTTTTTCCGTCGGCATCGCAGTAAAATCCATTACCGTTTTGCAACAAACACCACAATGACGGCCCTGTTCGTTTTTCGACATCTCCATCCAGTTCTCATGGCATGGTTTCGGAATTTCTAATCGTCCCTGGTTCATAATTTTGTGCCTTTTAAAAATTTATTTCACCGTATCCTGCGACGGAACATACATCACCGCTCCCATTAAATAACCAGGCACTTCAAGCTCCGGTATGGGTAAGTTGCAATCCGGCATTGCTTCTGTTGTTTTTACAGTATCGCTTTTCACAAGTGGCAGCGTGTCGCCGGTAAATGCCATTCCTGTAGAGTCAGGTACATAAGCAACATCGCCCATCATATGTGGTGTCCGTTGCGTCGTGCAGGAATTAAAAAGCATTCCACCGAAAACAAAAACCAACGCAGCAAAAAATATTCGGTAACGTGAATTCTTCTTTTCAACACGAGATCCTGCAGGCGCAATCAATTGTTCTGACTTAAATCGCCCGCAAACTTTTTTATCCGAATTGGTTTTCAGGAAATCAACAATCTCTGTATTGCTCTTTTTTGAAAAGTCGATAACCGTTTTGCAACAAACCTGGCAATGACGTCCTTGCTGTTCCGGATTCATTTTGCCCCAGTCTTCTGTGCAGGGTTTTTGGATGCTGTAGGAAGGATTCATTTTGGATGCGTTTTCATTAAGATGCAAGCTGTGAATGCTTTCCATAAATTACGCGAAATTTTTATCGAATACCATGTTGGCTTGCGTTGGCGGAACACGGATGAAACGGATTTGACAGATAAAAACGGATCTTATCAGCGTAAATCCGTTCAATCCGTGTCATCCGTGTTCTATTACCTAACGGCAGGTAAGGAAATCCAACAGTTATACAATTGCAGGATTTTACTACTGATCAGCACGCTATATTTGTTAACTCAATTATGAAAGCCCGTTTATCAAATTTCTTGCAGCGGATGAAATGGTTATGGATGCAAATCCTCCCTGTTTTAAATGGTGCGGGCAATAGAATAAAGTCATTCCTAAAAACAAAAAAAGGAAAATGGATCACCTCATTCCTTATCCTCGGCATTTGGTATGCACTCTGCCTTCCCTCTGATTTATTTTCTGATCCGACCTGCACAGTATTGCTCGACAAGGACGGAAAATTGCTCGGCGCAAAAATAGCTTCCGACGGACAATGGCGATTTCCTGAACGAAAAACTGTTCCTTATAAATTCGCACAATGCATTGTACAGTTTGAGGATCGTTATTATTA
>JBKJMR010000318.1:0-5710 GCA_046596275.1 Bacteroidia bacterium
CTCAGCACGAAGGAAACGAGCGCCCTGTTTTATTCGAACACGAAAACCGCGATGGCAAAATGCATGGCTACACCGATAACTACATTAAAGTAAAATTTCCATTCGATGAAAATCTTGCAAATAAAATTGTCGATGTTCAATTAAACAAAGTTGAAAGCGATGGCACCGTTGGAGTGGAATTACTTGCTGTGTTGAGGTAATGTGCAAATTCCAAATGTGTAAATTTCAAATGTGCAAATTTCAAATTATAAGAATCACTAATTACCAATCACCTTTTACCAATCACTAATCACTAATCACCAATCACCAATCACTAATCACCTCCGCCGCGGCGGACACTAATCACCAATCACTAATCACCAATCACTTTTTCCCTGACAACTGACAACCGACCACTGATTTTATGTATCCAACAATATACGACGCGGTAAAAGACATTTTCGGATTAGAAATTTCGTTTTTGAAACTACTGCAAAGCTTCGGATTTTTTGTCGCGATCTCTTTTTTGCTTTGCGCATTTTTCTTTGCAAAGGAATTGGCACGAAAAGAAAAAGAAGGATTGCTCAAGCCGACGTTCCGCAAGATCATGAAAGGAATTGCAGCTTCAAAAACTGAATTAAGCGGACAATTTTTCTTCGGATTTGTAATCGGTTGGAAATTATTATCCATTCCTTTTTCAGGTGGCGCATTTAATGCTGATCCGCGGGCGTATGTGCTTTCGATGGAAGGAAATATTTTCATCGGTATTGCTGTCGGACTTGCGGTTGCTTATTGGAGATGGAGACAATCGGAAAAGCAGCGTTTGAAAGAACCGATTGAAGTAGAAGAAAAAGTTGGTCCTGCAGATCACGTCGGCAACATGACATTGATCGCAGCTTTCTTCGGATTCATTGGCGCAAAGATTTTTCACATCCTCGAAAATTTCGGCGACTTTCTTGAAGATCCGATGGACATGCTTTTTTCCTTCAGCGGGCTCACCATGTATGGCGGATTAATTCTTGGTAGCGCAGCTGTTTTATATTATGCGAAGAAACAAGGCTTCAATATTTTCCACGTGATGGACGCTTGTGCGCCGGGATTATTTCTTGCGTATGGATTCGGTCGTTTAGGTTGCCAGGTTTCAGGTGATGGCGATTGGGGAATTGTAAATACAAAACCTGCGCCCGGTTGGATCAGCTGGTTGCCGGATTGGTTCTGGGCGTATGATTACCCGAACAATGTGAATAATACTTGCAATCCATATACCGATCCGAGCTCATTGGAATACATCAAAGCAACGTTGATGTGCGATCCGAATAACATTCGTCTTGCGGCGCCGGTCTACCCTACTCCATTGTATGAAGCGATTGTCAATATTTTATTCTTCGCTATACTTTGGTCGCAGCGCAAAAAGTTTGTTTCTCCGGGTGCATTGTTCAGCGTGTATTTAATTTTCAATGGTCTTGAGCGTTTCTTCATTGAATTAATTCGCGTGAACACTACACTTTTCGAAATTGGTTCGTATCACGTTACACAAGCAGAAATAATTGCGCTTTGCCTTGTTATTCTCGGTGTGATGGGATTGATCTGGACAAAGAAGCGGGCGAAAAATAATGTTTTAGCATAAATAATGTCGACACACAATGCACTTCTTTCTTCTGACAAACTTCGCCTCTTGTGCGAGCAAGTGCAAATTCTGAGCATTCGAATTGGTTTGTTTATTGCTGAAGAACAAAAGAAAGTCAAGCCTTCTGATATTGAGCAAAAAGGTGCTGCCAACTTCGTTTCGTATGTGGATAAAGAATCGGAGAAACGTTTTGTTGCAGGCTTAAAAGAAATTTTTCCTGAAGCAGGATTTGTCGCTGAAGAAGATTCCGAATTAGAAAAGAAAGAAGCTTACAATTGGATCATCGATCCAGTAGATGGAACGACAAATTATTTGCGCGGTGTTCCTTGTTACGCGACATCTGTTGCATTGATTGAAAACGAAAAGCCAGTGTTGGGAGTTGTTTTCGAAATCAATAAGGAAGAATGTTTTTATGCCTGGAAAGATGGCGGTGCATGGTTGAATGGCGAAAAGATTTCTGTTTCAAAAACTTCTTCGATTAAAGATTCGCTGATCTCTACAGGCTTTCCTTATGAAGCAGAAGCATGGCACGATCAATACATTGCCTTGTTTTCTGATCTGCAAAGAAATTCAATCGGCATGCGTCGTTTCGGTTCAGCCGCTACAGACATTGCTTATGTTGCGTGCGGACGATTTGATGCGTATTACGAGCGCGGAATTCATGCCTGGGACGTTGCAGCAGGCGCGTTGCTTGTGCGTGAGGCCGGCGGAATTGTAACAGACTTTAAAGGAAATGAGGATTGTCTTTTCACAGAACGATTTGTTTGCGGAAATAAAAACGTACACGCTGAACTTTTGAAACGAATTCAAACCCATTTAAAAATACAATAGAAGAATTCCCTAAAAACATATTCCTTAACATGGAACCCGAAACCCGGAACTCGAAAACTTTTTTATGACAAAACTCAAATTAACTCGTCCGCTTGCTTTTATTGATCTTGAAACAACCGGGATTAATGTTGCATCGGACCGGATCGTGGAAATTGCAATTCTCAAATTATTTCCGAATGGTGATAAAGAGATGAAGTGCATGCGCATCAATCCAACTATTCCAATTCCGCCATTCATCACCAACATCATTCATATTACCAATGAAGATGTGAAGGATAGTCCGCCTTTTAAAGATGTTGCGCACATGTTGTATCAATACATTGATGGTTGCGACATTGCGGGTTACAATTCCAATAAATTCGATGTTCCTCTTTTAGCAGAAGAATTTTTGCGTGCTGGTGTTGAATTTGACGTCAGCAAGATCAAGCTTGTTGATGTTCAGAATATTTTTCACAAGATGGAACAACGTACGCTTGCCGCTGCTTACAAATTTTACTGCGGACTAGATCTCGTAAACGCACATAGCGCCGACGCCGATATAGAAGCCACATGGGCAATCCTCGAAGCGCAGATCGAACGTTACCCTGAATTGAAAAACGATGTTGATTTCCTGCATGATTTTTCATCGCGCTCACAGAACGTCGATCTTGCAGGACGAATTGTAATGAATGATAAAGGTGTTCCCTGCTTTGGATTCGGAAAACATAATGGTAAACCTGTTGCGGAAATTTTTGAGAAGGAACCTTCGTATTACAACTGGATGATGAATGGAGATTTCCCATTGTATACTAAGAAGGTGCTCACGCAATTGAGGTTGGCGATGAAGAAATGATTACAGATTACAGGATTACCAATTACCGATATTAGGAAAACAAATGCGCTACTTCATTTTTCTTTTATTGATAATTGGATTTTCTTCCTGCCTGAATAACCAATGGGAAGATCATGTGGCTAGAGGTGATACTGGAAGTGTAACACATGGCGATCACAAAAAAGAAAATGGAATTGCGCCATGTGGAAATAATATCAAACACAATATAGATAGTGAAGGCAGTACCCTTTTCAATGCAAAGTGCTCTTCATGTCATAATGCGTCATCGAGAGCCTCTACAGGTCCAGGATTAATGAACGTGTTGAATAGAATTCCTGGCGGAGATTGGAAATATC
This sequence comes from Bacteroidia bacterium, assembly GCA_046596275.1. Lineage (GTDB taxonomy): Bacteria > Bacteroidota > Bacteroidia > Palsa-965 > Palsa-965. Next base: position 3,605 of record JBKJMR010000318.1, read on the forward strand.
ATTTTATCAGAAATGCTGATTCCGTAATAAAAAGCGGAGATGGTTATGCAGTTGCAAAATTTGAAGAATACAATCGCATCCAACATACCAGGTTTCCAAATCTGAAGAATGAAGAAATAGATGCGATATTGGAGTATTGCAACGCTTCACCTTGCCATTAATCCACTTATCAATTACCCAGTCATCAAATCACCCAGTTACTAAATTCCCTTCTCAATCACCCAGTTACCAAATCATCCAGTCACCAAATCCCTTATCTCAATTACCCAGTCATCAAATCACCCAGTTACTAAATTCCTTTCTCAATCACCAAGTCATCAAATCACCAAGTCACTAAATCCCGCTCATGAAAATCATTTGCATCGGAAGAAATTACGCTGAACACGCTAAAGAGATGAACGCCCCTGTTCCTTCAGAACCCGTTTTGTTTATGAAACCGGAAACGGCTTTGCTCCAGAAAAATCTTCCGTTTTATTATCCTGAATTTTCGAAAGACATTCATCATGAGGTGGAGTTGGTCTTGAAGATTTCGAAAATGGGACGACATATCGAGCCTCAATTTGCAAATCGTTATTATGATGAGATAGGAATCGGCATTGATTTTACAGCGCGTGATATCCAGGCGAAGTGCAAAGAGAAAGGTTTGCCCTGGGAGAAAGCAAAAGCATTTGACCACTCCGCTCCTATCGGGAAATTTTTACCGAAGACGAGATTCCCTTTGATGGATGATATTCATTTTCATCTCGATGTGAACGGTAAAAAAGTGCAGCAGGGAACAACGGAAGATCTGCTGTTTTCATTCGACCATCTTATCTCTTATGTTTCAACATTTTTTACGCTTAAGAAAGGTGACCTCATCTATACAGGAACTCCAGAAGGTGTTGGTCCGGTAAAAATCGGCGATCGTTTGGAGGCGTATATTGGTGAGGAGAAATTACTGGATTTTGAAGTGAAGTAAAAACGTCGAAAGAATTTATTGATCCCACCACATTCTTAAGGTCACCGTAATTCCTGAGGGTGTATTGGGATTGAAAGTCCGTTCGTCTAAAGGGTAAAGCAACCTTCGCGGAATAATACCATTTGTAAAATTTCCGTTGGCAGGTAATAAAACCGGAAAATCTGTTCTCCGCCAATCGGTCCACACTTCTGTTTGTGTAAACAATGCAAGATATTTCTGCGTCATTATTTTTTCAAGCGTGATGCTTGCGCCTGTTTCCGTCGCATAATTTGCTTCATATACAATATCCAAAATGCCGTAGGATTGCAAGGAACTTATCACTGCATCATTATATGCTTGCGCGGCTCTTACAGAATTCCCGGATCGTAATGCACATTCTGCTTCAATAAATTTTCCTTCTGCAAAAGTTACCAATGACAGGCTGGCATCAGGCGTTCCGTAGAGCTGCCCAATTAATGATGCACCGAGATCCGTCGTTCCCGCGGGAGAACCTGAATAGGATCCGTTCCCATCCAAAGCCGCATAGACGGAAAGCCGTGGATCATTCATTGTGTCCATCAGGTCAACGATGAATTTCCCCATCCGTACATCGCTGCGTTGGTAAACAAATTGGTACCACGGATTCGATTCAGTTTGTGCGGTGCCAAACCGTGCGACCATGTCTTGTGAAAAATCCACGTAAATGCCTTCATCGATTGCCTGCAACGCATTGGCCGCAGAACCCTGGGGATCAATTTTGCTCAGGTGATTATAAAATCTTGCGCGAAGAATATTAGCTGTGGATAACCATGAAGCAATATCTCCCGAATAAAAATAATCATCCGCAGATGGAGAAGCGGCGGAAGTTTTTCCAAGATCAGCAATTGCATCAGCAAGCAATTGCTGAATAGCTGCATAAATTTGCTGCTGGCTATCATAACCCGGTTGCAGGTTGAGGCTTCCCTGCAATGCCTGCGTATACGGAATATCTCCCCAGCAATCTGTAAGCTGGCCGAGTACCTGCGCCGTCATGATCTTAGCAATCCCGGCGTACTTCCAGCTTTCTTCAATTTCCGCTTTACGAATAATAATATTCAAATCGCTCAGTGCATTTGTATAGGCGGTATTCCACGGACGGTTCAGCTCGTTATGATATTCATGATAACGAG
>JBKJMR010000564.1:0-4373 GCA_046596275.1 Bacteroidia bacterium
CGACGGCGACCAGGGAACAGATAATGATTCGACGTATAGTCTTCACTCGCATACGTTCACAATTCCCCAACTGACAGGATCAGCACAAGCTGCCAATGCAGATCTTCCGCGCTATTATGCACTGTATTTTATTATGAAATGTTCGTAAGGGAAATTCAAGACACCAACTCTTTTCTAGAGCACTCCCATCTCAATCAGCACTACCACTTCTTCGATCTTTGCATCATCGCCGTACGGATCGTAATCGCTCTTTAAATTGTTACCAAAAACGACTGCGACACTTTGCCACATGAAAGCGGAGAATGGTCCACGACGTTCGCGAATGATTTGATAAGTTGTTGAACCTGTTTCGCGGTCCATCAATTTAAAAAGAATTTTCCCCTGCGTTCCGGTAAGGCTTTTCATATCCTGGGAAAACTGATCGGTCAATTCTTTTTCACATTTTTCATTAAAGTCTTTTCGTGCTTTCTCGCCTTTTATCAAAGCAAGCTGCGCGTCCATTTCGGCAAGCTTCATTTTTGCTGTTACAGCATATGGATACGCTTTTTTCACATCACGTTTAAGCTTATCCCATTTTGCCTTTTCCTTTGCATTCTTAAAAGGTTTTTCAGCAGAAATGACACAAGTGTAATTCATGATATACGCCATTGTATCGCCGTTTGAATCGAGCGAATACGTAACCATGTCTTTCGGATATTTCGAGACATCACCGGCAGAAATCTCCTGCGCACCGAGGTAAGCCACGGTGAAAAGTAATGCGAATGAAAGAATAGCGTTTTTCATAATAACAGTAATTCAAAAGTAGTGCCATACTTCGACAAGTTCAGTATGGTTGCTGGATTCATAACGCTGAGTGACAAGACTTTGTTACGGTATAAGCCGCGAATAGTTGTTAAGTCACTTTTGTTAACGGTAATGAACAGGTTATGAACTAATCGTTGCGGGTGCGATTGGTCTTCCAGGCAGAGGCATTTCCGTCGGTTTCCAACAGCTTTCCCGACTTCAGTTTCTGCGCATTCATCCATGCCGAACCGAGGATTGCTGCAATTTCTGATTCATCCGGATCTTTGCTGTCGAGCATCTCCGGCTTGAAATAATTCTTAATGAAGTGTGTATCGAAGTTACCTGACCTAAAAGCCTCATGCTCAAGAACAAATCGACAGAAAGAAAGCGTCGTTTGTACCCCGCTGATCTGGTATTCATCAATCGCGCGAATCATGCGCTGGATGGCTTCTTCACGGTCTTTTCCCCACGTCACCAGCTTGGCAATCATCGGATCATAGTAGATCGGAATGTCCATGCCTTCTTCAAATCCATCGTCCACGCGCACGCCGGTTCCTTTTGGTGTGCGATACGTCACGAGCTTTCCAATATCCGGTAAAAAATTGTTTTTAGGATCTTCGGCATAAACGCGGACTTCCATCGAATGACCGTGAATTTTGAGGTCGGATTGCTGGAAAGAGAGCTTCTCGCCTCTCGCAACTTTGATCTGCTCTTTCACCAAATCAATTCCGGTGATCATTTCTGACACGGGATGCTCAACCTGCAAACGGGTGTTCATCTCCAGGAAATAGAAATCCAGGTTTTCATCGAGCAAAAATTCCACCGTTCCAACGCCGCGGTAATTGCAGGCACGCGCAACATCCACCGCACATTTCCCCATGCGCTCACGAATTTCAGGCGTCAAAACACTCGAAGGCGCTTCCTCAATTACTTTCTGGTGACGTCGTTGAATAGAACATTCACGCTCAAACAGGAAAACAATATTGCCATGATTATCTGCCAATACTTGTATTTCAATGTGACGTGGTCCGGCAACATATTTTTCGATAAAAACAGCGCCATCGCCGAAAGCAGAAGTTGCTTCGCCGACCGCCATTTTCATTTGTTCTTCAAAGTCTTCGATCTTTTCCACGATGCGCATTCCTTTTCCGCCACCACCTGCGCTCGCTTTGATCAGCAATGGAAATCCGGTTTCAAGCGCCACTTTTTTTCCATCTTTCACATCGACGATCGCGCCTTCAGATCCGGGCACCATCGGAATTTTATATTTTTTCGCAGCCGCTTTTGCAGAGAGCTTATCGCCCATCATTTCCATCGCTTCAGGAGAAGGTCCGATAAAAGTGATGCCTGCTTTTTCAACGCTCGCAGCAAATTCACCATTCTCGGAAAGAAATCCGTAGCCGGGATGAATTCCTTCTACATTCAATTTCTTAGCAACAGCAATAATTTTATCGCCATCGAGATACGATTGATTGGAAGGCGGCGGACCGATACAAACGGCTTCGTCGGCATAACGCACAAAAAGTGCATTACGATCAGCTTCAGAAAAAACAGCGACGGTTTTAATTCCCATTTCGCGACAGGAACGCATCACACGAAGGGCAATTTCACCACGATTGGCGATAAGTATCTTCTTCATAAATTATTTCTCCTTGTAAAAGTAAGATTTTCTTGCGGGAGAAAAAGTATTGAGTATTTAGTATTGGGTATTGGGACTACAATCAGGCGTTGAGAATAATTTGGGATGGAACACGGATCATACGGATTTTACGGATAAAAACGGATTGAAATCCATGATTGTTTATACACAGTACTCAATACCCAATACTAAATACTCCATACTAAAATGTACCATTCCGGTGCAATCTGCGTTATGATAGAAATCTGTAGTTTTAAAATATGAAAAAGTGCTTTGCGATTTGTTGCTTTTTGCTGTTGGGGAAATTTCTCTTTGCGCAGAATATGGTTTTGAATCCGGGGTTTGAAGAGCATGGAGAAATTTATGGGAATGGTCCGGGGTCTGATAATATGCGTGGCAATCGTGTGAAGAACTGGTTTTCACCTACGGGTGGATCGCCTGATTATTTTCTTCGGGGAAATCCTTATCTCGAAAATCAATATGGTTTGCCGCTAAGTCATTCGGGGCAAGCGATGGCCGGCATTGCTGTTTATGGCGGGCGAAAAGAATACAGGGAATATGTGATCGGTGAATTCAGCGCGCCATTGGAAGCAGGTGTTACTTATAATTTTTCGATGGCGATTGCACTGGCGGCTTACAGCGGACAAATGATCAATAGCTTCGGAGTTTGCCTGACGCACGACCGGATCATGGAAAAAGAAAAGGCCATGGCTTTGAAATTTATTCCACAGCTGATCATCGACAGCACCGACCAGGAAAGTATGAATGGAAAGTGGGTGACGTTCCATGCAACGTACACTGCAAAGGGCGGAGAAAAATTTATTACGATCGGAAATTTCTCTGCGGATAAAAAAACAAAATCGAAGAAAGTGAATGGAGATAAGGGTGCGCCTTATGCTTATTATTACCTGGATGATATTTCACTTTCGCCGGAGAAAGAGGATAGTATTGTGGTAGAAATGATCGTTCCGGAAATTGCTGTCGATACTACATTTAAAATCGCTGCAGGAAAAACACTTGTAATTGATAATGTGTATTTCGAAGTTGACAGATCCGTTATAAAACAAGAATCTTTTCCTGTCCTGGATGAAATTATCCAGGCAATGCTGGAACAGCAGCAGTTGAATGTGGAGATAGATGGTCATACAGATTCCGATGGTTCGCTTGAGCATAATCAGAAATTATCAGAAGCAAGAGCTGAGGCTGTAGCAAGGTATTTTGTTGAGAATGGAATTGCAAAAGGGAGAATTACTACGAAAGGTTATGGAAGTTCAAGGCCGGTGGGTTCTGAGAAAAATAAAAATCGCAGGGTAGAATTTATTTTTTCGGATTAGCTTTTTATCTGCGTAATCTTTTGAATCGGCGAGAAAAATTTGCGCGCAGATTCCAAGGATTCCGCAGATTTTATACTGCTGCTCTTTCTAAACGATCATTGATTGCCATGCCCAATCCGTGTTCGGGAAATCTTTCTGCTAAGATTACTTCTGCTTCGGAAATATCCAATTTTCTTAGCGCGATAAATAGATTTCTTGCTGCTTCATTCAAATCTCCGGATGATGAAAGTATTTCTTCGGCAACAACATTTTCTGATTCATACTTTTGTGTAAACGACAGTATTGCTTTTTTCTCTGTTGCATATTCTTTCAGCAACTCTTCCATCTTTCCTAAACGCAAAGTAATCTTCGGCGCGTAATGCGATTTTAATTGTCCGGGTGATTTCGGATCGGAAGAACTATTGATTCGAAGCTCAACATCTTCCACAACTTCTTTCAAATCTTCCAGCGAAACACCGCCAAGTCGAAGCACGATCAGCTTCTTATTTTCAACCGTCACAACCGTAGATTCCACACCAATCATACTCGGACCGCCATCAAGAATGTACGGGATCATTCCATCCAGCTGATCTGCGACATGCATCGCATTCACCGGGCTGATGTATCCAAATGGATTT
>JBKJMR010000608.1:0-4875 GCA_046596275.1 Bacteroidia bacterium
ATCAGATTGCGTGGCAACATAATGGTTGGAACTTCCGAATAAATATGAGAAGCCGAGTTCAGTACTAACGTGCTCACCTACTTTCATTCCAACAACAACAGAAGGAGAAAATCCTGCACCGTAAGAAAAATAAACACCATTGCTGTTATAATCTGATTGTGTACGAACCGAACGGTTTCCTGCCAAACTTTTCATTGCAGGCATGGCATATCCTGCTGAAATGTCTACATACAATTGAGCATGCATTCGATTTTCCAAAAGAAAAAGCATTATACAAAAGGTTAAACTGCATTTTAAATTCTTCATAGGCTATTTTATTAAAAAGTCAGCTTAAAACTTATATCTAACACCGAGTGAAAGTCCGTAAGAACTAAAAGAATAATATTCCCGCAACCGGATTGTCGGACTATCCGGTGAAGGTTGTAGCCAATAACCAGGCGCTGTTTCCGCATATTCAAATTCTTTCGCATAGGTCGGGAAAGAAGGAAGTTCATCTACACCATTTCTTGTACATTTAATAATACTGCTTTTCTGAGGAGACCATGTTTGAGCATGGACAACCGCTTCTGCAGAAAAAGACAACGCATTATTTAAAGAGTAACTCAATCCCAGTCCGCTTAAAAAACCGAAGGCTATTCCGCCACGAAATTGCTCAGTAGTTTCATACCTGTCTGTGTAATTTCTTGCTTCCGATATATCACTTTTGTCAGAAACAATTTCACCATTAAAGCCGATAAGCATTCCTGTCCGGATATAGGATTTAAATTTCCCTTCACCTACCGTTAACCGGATAGCCGGGATAAGATTTATCATCTTTGCCTTTGCCATTCTTTCGATTGTGTGTGCATAAAAATCAGAAGAGTCTACTAACGAATAAAGAATCTTTGAACCTGACAATTGCTCTATCCCTAGTTCAGCACTTAGGTAATTATTGAATTGATATCCTGTTAATAATCCATTGGTAAAACCCTTTCCGAATGAACCGACCATTGTACTTAAAACCGTACCTGAAGAGTTTGGGAAGACATCCGTCGCTATGACTCGCTTCGCTATCGGCAATCCATAACCGGAATAAACACCAAAATAAACCTGTGAATTTGCAGCGAAAGAAAATGCAGAAATGAAAATAACCAGCAGGATTTTTAAAGTAGATTTCTTTCTCATAGGAATAAACCTAAGTCAAAAAACTTCTTACACTTCAGCTAATCGCTAACTGGTTTAGGAATATTTGTAAGTGGATATTAAATTGTAAGCCTCTCAATACAACAACACCTCCGTAGCCCCAAATCCATATCGCTGGTAAGAACCATCATGAAAACGAATGCCTTTGTATCCCGATAAAATTCGTCGCACTTCTGTTTTTAATCGCCCATTCCCTACTCCATGAATAAAAACAATGCGCTGGTAATGATTCCCGATCGCTTCATCCAGCTCTTTCTGCATATGTTTTAATTGCACATCTATCAATTGCGCATTGGTAAGTCCCGCCCAATTATCAAGCAACTCTTCAATGTGCAGATCAACTTCTTTTTCAAGCTGCTGATTTTTTAAATGCGGCACCGATTTTTTTTCTGAAAATGAATTGCGCTCTTTTGCCTCGAGCATTCGTTTAATATCTTCATTATTTATAAACGGTCGTTCGGATTCAGCAGCAACATTTTCTTCGAGAATTTCAATCTCTGCCAAATACGCGCGTTTACCGGTGAGCATATCTTCCGTATACGTCGCGTCTTTAAAAAATTTCACACCTTTCAATCGCAGCTGGTCAGAAACAGGATCACGATGCGAATAGGAATCCCCGCTAAAAAAAATCAAATCTGTTTTTACGGTGCCCCATTCATCAATTTGCTGCGGAGTAAGTGTGTCTATTTTATCCTGCCCGCGCGGACGCAACGCTCCCGACTGAATGCAAATCCAATCGCGACCGTCTTTCAGAGAAATTGTAAAATAAATATCATACTCGCTATGATTCAACAGCACCAAATCAATTTCACCCGCAGAAGGAAACTGCTGATGCTTCGGAATAAAAGCAAGATAAATTCCATCCGCATAACGGTTGTTGACAGAAGTTTCATAATCCTCAAACTCCTCTTCTTCTTCGTCATTTTCGATTGTTGCAGCCGCCTTTTTTATTTCTTCTTTTTTATTATCAGGTTCTTCGGGAACAAGCTGTTTTTCCGGGTACGGATATTCAAATCCATCTTCCACTTCTACCATCACTATTCCGTTGCCCATTACTTTTACAACCGTGCCCGAACCGGTTTCATTGAGGAAACGTACTTTATCGCCTTTGTGGAATTTCATGATGTAAAGGTAATTAGTAATTGCAGATCAGGTTGAATGTCATTACGTTTAACTTCGATATTCTGCGGTGTTACTTTTCCTGCCCATGGCGTTATACAGAAAAGAGTGTAAATGCGTAAGACTTTCCTCGTTTCATTTTCAATAGCATTCTTTCTTCTGAGTGAACAGGTTACTGCACAACAGATGCCCGAACTCAAAAAAGGTGTACACCGCGAACAGTTGTTGATGCATTTCCCGGATGATACAACCGGCAGCAAAGACTATTTACAGTGGGAATATATTTACAATGCGAAAGGACAACTCATCAGGGTTGTTTCTGCAAACGACTCCATACAGCTCCCGATGGATACAATGAATTTTTTCTACAACCGGAAAGGACGATTGACCTCAGAAATTCATCTTCAGCAGGAACAGGTTTCGCTCACTAAAAAATATACGTACAGCAAACATGGCGTATCCGTTGAAACAATCATTCCCGGAGGAAAGATTAAAGTTTTTGAAACCTATGATAAATATGGACACCTGTTATTGAAACGAAACGTAAACCAAGAAATCGAGTGGCAGACCGTTTGCACTTACGATGACGCCGGACGTTTACTTACCCGAAACGAATCACAAAATAAAGCAGCAGGAACATCCTGGTTTTTCAGTAGCTCCAATCAAACAATCACATATTTCAAGGATAGCAGCCGCACGGAAACAGGTTATAATTATCTGCAGGATGGCACTCGTTATACAGACATAATAAGTTACAATGCAAAAAATGAAAAAGTAAAACAGGTGCAGATCGTACACGATTCTGATCTCAGGTTCATCTCCAGGCAAGTGTATGATTCGCTTGTTTATTCTAAAAACAAAAATGGTGCTGTGGCGACTTTTTTTTCAGAATATACACGGGATACCCAGTTTGTAAGGATCAAAGGAAAGACTTTTTTTGTCGTTACCGGGAAACGAATTTATGATCAGCAAGGAAAATTAATCCGGACAGAACAGTATACTTCCGGCACTTACTATTCAAAAGCGGAAGGTTATATTTTAAAGACCCACGGCTTATCCAGGGACGAATATCAATATGATACTTTAGGACGATTGCAAAAATTGACAGAATTTAATTCCACTTCGCGACGCGACACAATTCCTTATAGGACAAACCTGTATGATACTGCAGGGCACATTTTGCGCCAAACTACCGAAGATGAATACCAGGTATGGACTTACAATAGTTCAGGCTTGCTTGTAGAAACCCAGTGGTTCGATTTTTCAGGTCTTGTCAATAGCGAACGCTATACGTATGACAAGGCAGGAAATTTAACCAGGCACTTATTTAATTTTCGTGATGAACTAATTGAAGAAATTTATCTGACTGAATATTATTGATCCCAAATGGACTGCGATTAAATTTCAATTTCCTAATCCGTTACCGGTAATCTGTAATCTGTAATTACATTACCATTTCCCCTTCAACACCTTCTCATACACCTTTTCATACATCGGAAGTATTTTTTCGATTTCAAATTTCTTTGCTTGCTCATAAGCATTTTGTTTGAATTGCTTCAGCGTAGCATCATCGCTCAATATCTTCAGCGCATTAGCAGCCATATCATCCACATCACCAACATTGCTGAGGTAACCAGTAACGCCGTGTATATTCACTTCCGGCAATCCACCTGTATTGGTAGAAATTACAGGAACATGTGATGCCATTGCTTCAAGCGCAGACAAACCGAAGCTTTCAGTTTCAGAAGGAAGAATAAAAAGATCAGCAACCGCCAGCACTTCATTCGGATTCTGCATTTTCCCGAGCGAGATAATATCATCGCAGGTTTGTAACTCACGGCAAAGCCTGTCGATATTTGCGCGTTCCGGTCCATCACCAACGAGAATCAGCTTTGCGGGAATTTGCTTTCGCACTTTATCAAAAACGCGCAGCACATCTTCCACCCGTTTTACTTTTCTGAAATTCGAAACGTGCACGATCAGTTTCTCACCATTCGGCGCAAATGTGCTACAGGTACAATCCGGCGTAGTGTGGCCATAATCTTCAATGCGGATAAAATTGGGAATCACATCAATATCTCTTTCTACACCAAAATATTTATATGTATCCTGCTTGAGACTTTCCGAAACGGCTGTGATCGCATCGGAATGGTTCATAGAAAAAGTAATCACCGGCTCGAAGGAGGCATCGCGGCCAACAAGTGTAATATCTGTTCCGTGCAGCGTGGTAACAAATGGTAAACGAATGCCTTTATCTTTCAGGATCTGCTGTGCCATGTAAGCCGCCGATGCATGCGGAATAGCATAATGCACATGTAAAAGATCCAGCTTTTCATTGCGCACCACATCTACCATACGACTGCACAATACTAATTCGTAAGGCTGGTAATCGAACAGTGGGTAATTAGAAACCACCACTTCATGATACTTGATGTTCTCGGTAAAATGTTCGAGCCGCACCGGCTGACTGTAAGTGATGAAATGAACCTGGTGACCTTTTTTCGCAAGCGCTTTTCCAAGCTCAGTTGCTACTACTCCCGATCCGCCGAATGTGGGATAACAAACAATTCCAAT
>JBKJMR010000646.1:0-4421 GCA_046596275.1 Bacteroidia bacterium
GTGAATGTTACTGTAAATGGTTGTACAAGCAGCACTGCAACTGTCAATGTCATTATCAATTCTATTCCGAATCCACCAATTGCGTCAAGCAACAGTCCCGTGTGTACAGGAAATACACTTGCTTTAACTGCAAGCTTTATTTCCGGCGCGAGCTATTCATGGAGCGGACCGAATAGTTTTGCTTCTGCATCACAAAATCCGAATATTGCGAATGTTACATTGGCAGCAGCAGGTACCTATTCTGTTTCTGTAACTGTACTTGGTTGTACAAGCAGTACTACAGCAACAACAACTGTAATAATAAATCAAACACCAGCGCCACCGGCAGTTTCCAGCAACAGCCCGATCTGCGAGGGATCAGCATTAAATTTAACTGCAGGTAATGTTACAGGAGCTACCTATTCCTGGACCGGGCCGAACGGGTTTAATTCTACCTCTCAAAACCCTGCGCTTTCACCTGTAACACTTGCAGACGCAGGAACCTATTCGCTTACTGTTACAGTGAATGGTTGTCCGAGCGCAATTACTACAACAACAGTTATAATTAATCCTATTCCGGTTGCACCTTCAGCTTCAAGCAACAGTCCGATCTGTACGAACAATACATTGACACTTTTCGCCACTACCGTGACAAGCGCAACGTATTCCTGGAGCGGGCCAAATGGATTTACTTCTTCATTACAAAATCCGACAATTACAAATGCCACACCGGCCGCCACAGGAACGTATTCGGTAACGGTAACGGTAAACGGATGCACGAGTGTTGATAGTACAGTAGCCGTTACAATTAATACTGCTCCAACAACTCCTGTTGCCGGCAGCAATAGTCCGGTATGCACAGGACAAACATTATTGCTCACTGTTGATACGATCTCCGGTGCAATTTATTCCTGGTCGGGGCCGAATGGATTTACTTCTACGAATCAGAATCCGTCAATTTCAAACATTACACTTGCGGGAGCAGGAACCTATACTGTAACTGCAAATAATGGTTGTGCAAGTATTCCCACTACCGTAACCGTAGTTGTAAATCCAACACCAAATGCGCCAACTGCATCAAGCAACAGCCCAATTTGTATTGGATCAACATTAAATCTTAATGCGGCTAATGTTACGGGAGGAACCTTTGCATGGACAGGACCAAACAGCTTCAGCTCATCCACGCAGAACAATACTATTCCGAATACAACAGCAGCCGAAGCAGGAGCTTATTCTGTCAATGTAACAGTGAATGGTTGTACCAGCAATAACTCAACGCTGAATGTTATTATAAATATTCCGGCTATTGTTAATGCGGGTTCAGATCAAACCGTTTGTGCAAATAATGCTGCTGTACTTTTATCAGGAAGCTCAACCACAGGAAGCGGAATATGGACCACCAGCGGTTCAGGTTTATTTACTCCGAATGCAACAGCATTGAATGGAACATATACTCCAAGCAATGCAGATACAGCAACGGGTACAATAACACTTACACTAACATCAACTGCAAACGGAGCATGTCCTTCTGTAAATGATCAGCTGGTGATCACAATCACAAATGCACCACTTTCAAATGCAGGAGCGAATCAAACCGTTTGCGCAAATAATGCGGTTGTTATATTGAATGGATCCGTGAATACTGCAACGGGCGGAATATGGACAAGCACAGGAACAGGAACGTTTTCTCCTTCGAATTCTGATCTAAATGCATCCTATACACCAAGTGTTGCTGACACAGCGGCCGGAATAGTAACCCTCTATCTTACTACAACCGGTAACGGACAATGTCTTGCAGTTGTTGATTCGATGAACATTACAATTACCAATGCGCCGCTTGTCAGTGCCGGGAATACTATTTCTGTTTGCCAGAATAATCCAAATGCTGCGCTCAGCGGAACATCATCCACCGGAAGCGGAACATGGACCACAACAGGCGGCGGAACTTTTTCACCAAATGCAAATACGTTAAATGCAACATACATTCCGACTGCTGCTGATATTGCCGCAGGAAGCGTAACAGTTACTCTTACCTCAACAGGAAATGGGAACTGTCTTGCGGTTCAATCTACCGTTACTATTATCTATTCGCCACCACCAACCGTTAACGCAGGAAACGATGCAACAGTCTGTGCAAATAACGGGGCAACCGCACTGGCAGGAATTTCTTCTACCGGTAACGGCGTATGGACAACTACAGGAAGCGGAACTTTTTCTCCGAATGCAAATACGTTGAATGCAACTTATTCTCCAAGTGCAGCAGACACAGCAGCAGGGTCGGTTACACTGACATTGACCACTACAAATAATGGCGGTTGTATTGCAGTAGCAGATCAGCTGGTGATTACAATTACAAATGCACCACTTTCAAATGCAGGTGCTGATCAGACTGTATGTTCAAATAACTCAGCAGTTTCATTGAGCGGGTCATTCAATACAGCGGCAGGCGGAACATGGACAACTACAGGAAGCGGAACTTTTTCTCCTTCTGTCACTGACATGAATGCAACATATCTACCGAGCAATGCTGATACAACTTCAGGGTCTGTTTTAATCATCCTTACCACAACCGGAAATGGATTATGCAATGCCGTTTCGGATACCATGAGTGTTACAATTAATAATGCACCGAACATCAGCGCAGGGCCAAATCTTATTTCATGCATCTCAAGTCCGGATACACCACTTAATGGAATTTCATCAACTGGAAGCGGAACATGGACGACATTGGGAAGCGGAACATTTTCGCCGAACGCAAACATTCTCAATCCAACTTACATCCCGTCATCAGCCGATACTACTTCCGGAAGTGTATTAATTGTTTTCACTTCTACAGGAAATGGTATTTGTAATCCGGTAGATGATACCATGATGATCCAGTTCGCTCCTGTTCCTGTTGTAACGGCGAGTGGTGATCAAACAGTTTGTGCGAATAATGGAATCGTTTCTGTAAGCGGAACATCGACTACCGGAAGTGGGACGTGGACAACAAATGGAGACGGATCGTTCTCTCCTTCTGCAACTATTACGAATCCATCCTATACGCCCGGCACAACAGATACAGCAGCAGGCAATGTTGTATTAACATATAACGCATCAAATGCATGTACGCCGGTTTCAGCAAGTGTAACCATTACAATTACGCCAGCACCCTATGTGCTTGCAGGTGCTGACATTTCCACTTGTGCAAACAATGCAAATGCTGCTCTTTCAGGATATGTTGGTGGTGCAACAAGCACAGGGCAATGGTCAACAACCGGAAGCGGAACTTTTTCTCCGGCAGATACAGATTTGAATGCAGCGTATATACCGAGTCCTGCGGATACTGTTGCAGGAATAATTTCACTTGTACTTACTTCAACCGGAAATGGAACCTGCTTTGCAATGAGCGACACATTGGTGCTTACAATTACTCAACAACCATTTGCAAATGCAGGTGCGGATATGCAGGCTTGTGCAAATAATGCAGCTGCACTTTCGGGAAGTATTATTGGTGGAAGCGGAACAGGAAGCTGGTCAACACCGAATGGATCAGGAACCTTCTCCCCTTCCAGCACGGATTTGAATGCATTCTACACGCCCGCCAATGCAGATACATCAACAGGTTCTGTGATACTCATTCTTACTTCTACTGGAAATGGCGCTTGTCTTGCAGCTTCTGATACAGTTTTGGTCTTTGTAAATCCCGGACCAATTGTTTCTGCCGGGCCTGGTCAAACTGCCTGTGCAAATAATCCGGATGTAATACTTAATGGAAACGTTTCTGTCGCATCAGGTGGAGTATGGACCACAACAGGTAACGGTGCATTTAATCCGAATAATACATCATTTAATGCAACGTATATTCCGGACACCTCCGATATCAATATTGGCAGCGTGATCCTGACTTTTACTTCGACCGGAAATGGATTATGTCAATCTGTAAGCGATAGCATGACCATTACTTATTCGCCTTCGCCAATTGTTTCTGCAGGCAATTCCCAATCCATTTGTTTAGGAATAATGAGCGTTGCGTTGAACGGAACGATAAGCGGCGGCACAAATACAGGAATATGGAGCACAACCGGTGACGGAACATTCACACCGAATGACAGCACGTTGAACGCCACTTACAATCTCGGTACCGCTGATACAACAGCAGGAACAGTTTCTGTGATTCTTACTTCCACCAATAATGGAAACTGTTTTTCAGTTGCTGATACAATAACTTTCACCATCACTCCTGTTCCAAATTCATTCGCAGGAGCTGATACATTGGTTTGTGCGAATAATGGTGGAATTGTTTTGAACGGACAAATACAAGGCGGAACCGGAACGGGATACTGGACAACAAACGGAAGCGGATCATTTATTCCCGACAGCACAGCGTTGAATGCAACTTATATTCCATCAACAACAGACACAACAACGGGATCTGTCACGCTTGTGCTTTCCGCATCGAA
>JBKJMR010000127.1:0-3578 GCA_046596275.1 Bacteroidia bacterium
TTATAGTTAATTGACCCTAAGCTAATTAACGTAATTCTCCCTTTCTTTTAATTCAATCCCTTTTCGTAACCCTTAACCCCCAATCCGAGTATAAAGGGCACGTGTGCTCCTCAATACCCTTAATCTATGTTGAAAATTATTAATAAAATTTGTTCAATCCTTTTTGACCAAATACCTTCGGCCTCGTTGTTACCGGTTAGAGTTAACCGTAACCATAAGCTCACTTTTCGCAAAAACCCTAACCCCAACCCTAACCTTTAGCACGAATCACAACTTCATATGAAGAGAATCCTTACACTTCTCGCCTTCGCGACCATTTTTTCAAGTGCTGCATTTGCACAAAACGACCTTTCGGTAACTTCGATTACTGCACCGGTTGATGGCTGCGCCCTTACTGCAACGGAAAATGTTACCATTCGCGTGTTTAATTTCGGTAACTCACTTCCGGCCGGCACTAACTTTAATGTCTCCTATACTATTAATGCAGGCGTTCCGGTAACCGAATTGGTAACGCTGGGGTCAAACCTCCTTTCCAACTCCACACTCAATTATACTTTTGTAACCCAGGCCAATCTCTCTGTTCCGGGTACATATACGTTTGATGCAACAGTTTCGCTTGCAGGAGATATAAATCCTACCAACAATGCATTTACCGGTTATATGGTTACAAATACAGCTAACAGTGTTGGCGGTACTGTAGCTGGCGGAACCAATGTTTGCGTTACCGGGAATTCCGGAGTGCTAACATTATCAGGTCACACAGGAAGCATTCTGCGCTGGGAATATTCTACTGACGGCGGTTCTACCTGGATCAATATCAGTAACACGACAACCACACAGTCATATAATAACCTTACAGTTCCGACACTTTATCGTGCGGTAGTGCAGAACGGAACATGTACAATTGCCAACTCTTCTGTAGCAAGCATGACCATTAATCCTGCTACAGTAGGTGGAAGTGTAACACCGAGCGCAACAGTTTGCAGCGGTTCAAACTTCGGTACTTTAACCTTATCAGGAAGAACAGGAAATGTAGTGCGTTGGGAACGTTCTATCGATGGCGGTATTACCTGGATCAATATTGCGAACACGACAACATCACAGACTTACACCAACCTTACATTAACAACAAGATACCGTGCGCTTGTGCAAAGCGGTGCGTGTTCATCTGCTTATTCGTCTGTAGCAATCATTGGTGTTAACCCGGCTTCGGTAGGAGGAAGCATTACTCCGGACTCATCTACCGTTTGTAGCGGAAGCAATGCAGGCATACTTACATTAGGTGGCAGAACAGGTAATGTATTACGCTGGGAATTCTCGGTTGATAATGGAGTAACCTGGACAAACATTGCAAATACAACAGCAACCCAATCTTACCTGAACCTGACCGGAACACGTTTATACCGTGCCCGTGTACAAAGTGCTCCCTGCGCAATCGTTTATTCGGATACAGCAATAGTCAATGTAGTGACTGCAACTATTGGCGGATCACTTACTCCAGCTTCTTCTTCTGTTTGTACTGGTGTAAATGCCGGAACAATTACATTAAGCGGCAGTAACGGAACAGTTTCTCAATGGGAATTCTCTATTGACGGAGGTCTTACATGGACTGTCATTGCGAATACAACAAGCACAAACAATTATTCGAATCTTTCTCAGACAACCATGTATCGTGCTTTATCGCAGAATTCGGGTTGCACAGCTGACTATTCTACGATCGCTACAGTAACCGTAGATCAAACTTCTGTTGGCGGAACAATTACAGGTGGCACAACAGAATGCGCATCTGGAAACAGCGGTGTGCTTACACTGAGCGGACATACCGGATCTGTTTTGGGTTGGGAATCGACAACTGACCATATTACATGGACGCCGATTTCGAATACATCAACAACAGAATCGTATAACAATCTTGCTGTAACTACTTATTACCACGCAATTGTACAAAGTGGCGTTTGTTCAGGCGATACAGCAGCTGAAGATACAGTAGTGGTTGATCCTGTTACCGTAGGCGGAACAATTTCACCTTCAGCATCTACTGTTTGCAGCGGAATAAATTCAGGAACATTGACACTTGTCGGTAATGTCGGTAATGTGCTTCAGTGGGAATATTCTACCGATGGCGGAATTACCTGGATCACAATTATTAATACAACAACAACACAAGCGTATAATAATATCACAACA
Organism: Bacteroidia bacterium; assembly: GCA_046596275.1. Lineage (GTDB taxonomy): Bacteria > Bacteroidota > Bacteroidia > Palsa-965 > Palsa-965. The sequence continues at coordinate 2,188 of JBKJMR010000127.1, forward strand.
GCAACAATTTATCGTGCACTGGTGAGAAGCGGAGTTTGTACGCAAACTTATTCGGCACAAGGAACAATAAGCGTTAATCCACAGGCAATCGGCGGCACATTATATTCTGATGCTACAGTTTGCGGTGGTTCGAATAACGGAACACTGACACTGATCGGGTTCAGTGGTTCAATTACCAACTGGGAAAACTCAGTTGATAATGGTTTAACCTGGACAACGATCGCGAATACCAGCAACAATTTGAATTATGTCAATCTTGTTGATACTACAATATATCGCGTAATGGTTGCAAGTGGTGTTTGTCCTACCGATACTTCTACAAGCGTTACGATTACCGTTGATGCGCCTTCTGTTGGCGGAGCAGTTACTGTGGATGATACAGTTTGTGCTTCCGGAAACGCAGGCGTGCTTACATTAAGCGGCCAGACAGGAAACGTTGTTGGCTGGGAATATTCGGTTGATGGCGGAACTACATGGATCAATATTTCGAACACAACAATTTCCCAGGCTTACAACAACTTATCGGTTACTACCAGTTACCGTGCACGTGTTGGTAACGGCGTTTGTCCTTCGGTAGCATCTACACCGGCAACGATCACTGTTGATCCGATTGTAATGGGCGGAACAATTTCAGGTGGCACAACCGTATGCGCTACAGGAAACAGCGGAACACTTACACTCGGTTCTTACTCAGGAACGATTGTTACTTGGGAAACATCTACGGATGCAGGTCTTACATGGACAGCTAACTCCAACACAACAGCAACAGAAAATTATACCAACTTAACAGATACAACATGGTATCGCGTAATTCTTGCAAGCGGTGTTTGCGGAGGCGATACTTCTACAGTAGCAACAGTTATTGTTGACCCGGCTACAGTTGGCGGAACAACTTCTCCGAATGTTACAGTTTGTGGTGGAGTTAATGGTGGTACAATTTACCTTACAGGTGATACCGGCACAGTACAAGGCTGGCAGTTTTCTACAGATGGTGGAAACAACTGGATGACCTTATCTAACACAACTGATTCGCTTGTTTATACAAATTTGACACAGACAACATTATATCGTGCAATCGTTTTAAGCGGAGTTTGTACCCCGGCGCAATATTCTTCTGTTGATACGATCACGGTTAATCCAATGTCAAATGCAGGATCAATTTCAGGCACCACAGCAACCTGCGAAGGAACAGGAAGCGGATCATTAACGCTGACCGGTTACACCGGAACGATTACAGACTGGATGATCTCAACAGATGGCGGAGTTACTTGGACCTCCTCCGGCAATACAACAGCAACACAGAACTGGAGCAATCCAACAACCACAACCTGGTACATCGCAATCGTACAAAGCGGTGTTTGTGCTGCTGACACAACCTCACCTGTTACCTT
>JBKJMR010000374.1:0-8610 GCA_046596275.1 Bacteroidia bacterium
AAAAGTAATTTTTTCATCATGCTTTTTTTATGAAATTATTCCCTGTCATCCCAATCCGGTAAACACCTTCGCATTTCATTTTTTTCAGAGTCAACAATTTCATAAAAAAAGCATGATGAAAAAATTACTTTTCATTTTCAGTCTTTGTTTTGTCAGCGGCACTATGCTCACTGCGCAAAACATTCTCCTCTTTACTGAAAATTTTCAAACCGGTGGAGGCACTTTTACATTGAACGGAGCCGGCCCGGGAACAAATACGGGCAGCAATGAATGGATCGTCAACAACCAATATACGGGAGCTCCGACGTACCAGAATACCTATAGCCAGGACAGCACATTCAGCGGAACGATTGCATTTGCTCCGTTTAGCCAGAACCTGCATATTCATGATGCGCCTTCCGGTATTACCAATGCAAATTATAATCCGGCGAATGCATCTGATCGTTTTGCCTTCATGACAAATGGCATGTGTACGATGGGAATGGATTCCGTTCACTTCAGCTTTTTCTATTTGTGCCAGGGATCAGCTACGGCTTACGGACAAGTATATTATAGCGTTAATAATGGTCCATGGATTCAAACCGGTTTGGCCCAGTACAATAACATGTACAAATGGAAATACGAAGACATTACTAATCCTGCTTTCAGTAATGTAAATAATCTTCGTTTCGGATTTAAATGGGAAAATGATAATGGCCCTTCTCCCGATTCCGTTTCATTTGCAATTGACGACATCAATATTGCAGCGAATTATAACAATAACGTTACCATAGTTGTCGATAGCGTTTCCCCGAATCCTGTTTGCCAGGGCGGATTGCTTTATATCTGGTGGACCCTTTCGGATACGTTGTGCGATGGTACATACGCGATCGATCTTTCTACTCCGACAGGAAATTTTCCGGGATCGAATTCATGGGTTGCAAATGTTTTTTATCCGCAGACAAGCGGTGTGTTTGCCATTATTCTGCCTTCCACAGCCGGTATCGGTAACTGTTATAAGATCAGGATACGGCGAACGTCGCCATCGCCCACATTTACGGGAACAGCATCGGCTTGTTTCCAGATCATTGCTTGTCCCAATGTCATCACTACTTTACAACCGGTCGTAACGTTTGATTCGAACGCCGTTTGTGTTGGTAGTGTGATCGACGTGCCATTTTATTCAACCGGAGTTTTTGGCGGCGCGAATGTGTATACGGCACAGCTCTCCGATTCCAATGGCGTGTTTGCTGCTGTTCCTCCTGTCATCGGAACATTTCCTAACTCCGCTACTTATGATCCTGCTTTAGGTTCACCTCCGGGAACAGTTGCCGGATTAGTTCCGAATGTTCCGCCGGGATGTGGTTATTACATACGCGTTGTTTCTTCAACGCCTGCAGTGATCGGGGCACCATGGGGACCTTTCTGTATCGGGCAATGCGATATTGAAACCAATAACACAATGGATCTTGAATTTTGTGTAACCGATTGTGCCATATCTCCAGCGGGCGCCGATTCGCTGATCGATATTGATGTGAATTCTTTTAATACAACTGCGGTTTATAATCCCGGAAACGTTTTCACAACGCAGCTGTTAAGCAGCATGACCTTCGGGCAGATCGGTTCGGATGGAATTTTAGGTTCAGTTGCCGCAACCGGTGATACAACCCTGAATATTCACATTCCATGCAAAGACAGCTTACCATTCTACGGTTTACCGATCGGGATGAATTACATGCGTGTTGTTGCAACGAATTCTTCTGTACCGGATAATTCGCTTGGCTCTTTGATCAGGTTAACTATCGGCGCACCGAATTCAACACCGCCGACAATTACATCGTACGATTATACAACGTTCATTCCTACAGATACTTTCTGCACAGGAGACATAGCAGCGTTATTTTTCTCACCGTATTCGTATTCTGCCAATTCAACTTACATGTGGATGTGTAATGGAATTAACAATGGAAATCCATTCGTTTCTCCATCAGGCGCAAATTCGAATTCACTTTATGTAAGTCTTGGCGGACCAAATACGCTGACGTTTTATGTTCAGGAAACCAGCTACGGTTGTGTAGGACCGTGGTCGCCTGTTCATACGATCGTTGTGCTTGGTGTGCCGAACGTGAACGTTGCAGGTCCACATATTGTTTGCCAGGGCGACACGAATATTTATACTGCTCAATTTAATAACAGCACGTATTACAGCTGGGGAACATCGGGCGGAACTATTATTGATACGTCAAATAATATTATTGAAATGGCGTATCCGAATATTGGTGCATATCAAATCACGCTGAGTGCGATCAATCAATGCGGTTCTGCAAATTCTACATTCAACATTACAGTAAAAGCATACCCGACTGCGAATGCCGGAAATGATACTGCAATTTGTACAAGCAGCGCAGTAACACTCAGCACTCCACCCGGAACAGGATACGGCTTTACGTGGATGAATGGTGCAACGGTTATCGGCAACACAAGTACGATTACGGTGACGCCGACGCAAACCACCACCTATTTCCTCAGTGTATCAGTAACAGGAGGATGTATAAGCTATGATACGATTACTGTTTTTGTAAATACGATCAGCGATACCAGCTCTTCAACAGACGCAAGCTGTAATGTGGATGACGGAACAGCAACAGCACAACCGATCGGTGGAAGTCCGCCGTATACTTACCTGTGGAGTAACAACCAAAACACACAAACCGCAGTAGGTCTTGCGCCGGGAACATACACCTGTTTCGTAGTGGACGCATTCGGATGTTCATTTACAGCAACGGTTAACGTATCAAGTGTAAGTGCGCTTAATCCTGATGCAGGTCCGACAGTTACAATTACGCAAGGACAAACCACACAATTAAACGCAACCGGCGGATCGAATTACATCTGGTCGCCGCCAGCTGATCTGAGTTGTGTTGCTTGCCAAAATCCAGTTGCGTCACCAACTGTAACCACAACTTATACATTGACTGTTTCTGATTCACTTGGTTGTGTGCGTACAGATACGGTAACTGTTATTGTCGACATTTTCTGCGGAGAAGTGTTTTTACCAAATGCATTTTCACCGAATGGAGATAACCAGAATGATGTGCTTTTTGTAAGAGGTGCTTGTATAGAGTATATGGATTTCTATGTATTCAATCGCTGGGGTGAGCAGGTTTTCCATTCTACAGATCCTGCATTTGGCTGGGATGGAACATGGCGTGGAGTTCCGTGCGAAAATGCGGTGTTCACCTATTTGGTGAAAGGAAAATTATTTGACGGAACAGAAATAAATAAGAAGGGCAATGTCTCTTTGGTAAAATAATTGAACGATGAGAAAGACCAAACTTTTTTTAGCTGCTGCAGCTTCTTCTTTATTGCCGCTCTTTTCTTACGGGCAGGATATTCACTTTTCGCAGTTGACACAAACTCCCTTGCTTTTAAATCCGGCACAAGCGGGTTTATCACATGGATTTGCTGCGATCATTAATTACAAAGACCAGTGGAAAAGTGTCACCAATAATCCATTCCGGACTTTTAATGTAAGCGCGGATATGGCTTACAATAAAAAGAAAAGCGGGAATCACCTTGGCGTCGGGATAGATATTTTTTCTGATAAAGCAGGTGATGGCGCGATGGGAACCACGATGGGCCAGCTGCATTTGTCGGGTGTGATTGCATTAGATGACAACAATTTACTTTCCGCCGGAATTTATGGTGGCTTCGGTCAACGTAGTTTGAGCTATGATAAATTGAATTGGGATAATCAATACATCGGCGGAATGTTTGATGCAGCCGCACCTTCGATGGAGCCCGCTGCATTTGCAAACCGCACCTATGCAGATTTAGGAGCAGGGCTTGCCTGGTTTTATGGAAAAGGTCATAATACGATCAGCTCGAATGATGCGCTGACCTTCAATGCAGGATTTGCCTTGCAGCATATTAATAAGCCGCTGTACAGCTTTTATGGAAATTCGGATACGCGTTTGCCAATGAAATTTGTCGCGCATGGAAATGCTGACATCGGGTGGAAAAATCACAGCGTTGTTTTACAACCCGGTTACGTAGTAATGATCCAGGGTGGACACCATGAAATTAATGCGGGATTGCTTGTCAAATATCTCATGCAGGAAGCTTCACATTATACACGAAGCAAAAAACCAGCAGCATTTGTTTTAGGTGGCTATTATCGTTTCGGTGATGCGTTTAATATTATTACTGCATACGAAATTAATTTCATGCGTATCGGCTTCAGCTATGATATTAATTTGTCTGATCTAACGACAGCAAGTAAATCGCGCGGAGGATTTGAAATTTCGTTGCGTTTTATGACGACGAGTTCGATTGGGAAGTTTAGTTCGAAGAAGTTTGATTAGGAGCATCCCATTGAGAGCTAAGCTTGAGAGAAAGATTTGAGCCTTTTTAAATGCAACTCAAATGCTCCCAGTATCTCATTAACTACAAGATGAAAAGCTAATTTGGGTTATAACGCTTTCTTTAGCATCTGCTATTGTTTGCTTTTCACAGACACTTGCACTAAAAGCGATAGGTAATAAAACATGGACATTAATCAAAAAGGTTGATTCTACTATCTTTTACTCTGTAGATACTTTAAGATTTGTTTGCAATCCTTTCGCCACTGGTGTGGACAGCTTAAGTATTAATCCACAACTGTCACTGGGGGATAATAAAGAAGCTGAGTTGTTTTTCTTTGATACCCTTATCCCCATATCAAGTAGCGCGTCTTGGAAGCACCACTCTTTATATAAGAGAGGTATTTATTCGATCGACAAGAAAAATAAACAATTCCATTTATCATTCTATGTTCCATCTGAAAAAACTATTAGTGATAGTGATTATGAAAATATTGAAACCTGGATTAAAAAAGAGGAGTTAGCTTTTAAAATTGTGAGTCTGACAAAGAGTCAAATGGTGTTAGTTCGTATTCAATAGGAACAAAAGACTCAGGTGATTATAGTTTATACGACTATAGCTGGTTTGAAATTATTGCAATTTAATCTTGAATTAATAGGCCAGCTTCTGTATAGCGCCTCCAAATTCCAACAAAAGCGTTTTTTTGTATGTATCCTTCTGTTTGAACAGCACCATTCTGATAATAGTATCTGTAATAGGAACCATTAGAGTCAAAATATAATATTTCCGATTTTAGTTTTCCATTATCATACCAGGATTTAGAATCAATACAGCTACATACATTCATTGAATCAATTGAGTCAATCAAATATTGATGATAGACATCTTTAGAAAAAAGAATGCCATTAAATCTAAAGGTATCAAGGGTATAATTAAGACGTGAATAATCTTGAACAATCAAAATCGCACTCCGGGGCTGCGTTTTTTCCTGATCATTCCAATAAATATAAGCTGCATATCCATTCTTTATCAGTGAATCACATGAGGGTGAAGTATATCTCGGTTGGCTATTGATTGGGTGATAAAAGAAAAGACAATTAGTAATAATCCCAACTAAATATTCAGAAATGATTTTCATAATTCTATTTGGACTTTTATACTATATGGCAACATTGGGTTAAAAGTCACATTATTTTTATTCATTTCAGACCAGTATCCAATTTTACATCTACTTTTTCTGTTAGCAGCACACAAAAAAAAGGAACGAGATCGTTTTACCAACCCCGTTCCTTTAACCTAAACCAAAATCAACTACTGAACAATCACCGTCCTGGTGACAACAGTTCCATTGTTGCTGATAATTCTTACAAGAATAATTCCTCTTGATTCAAAATTGACATCCTGTGAAATGATGTTTGAACCTTGTACAAGAATTTTCTTTTCAGCAAAGATCAGCTTGCCTTGCGCATCGTAAATTTCCATATCAACATCGCCATCAAACGGAGATTGAATGTTGAAAGAGAATTTCTCGTTTGTTGGATTCGGATATGCATCAGAGATGATTAGCTCTGCAGACGCAACCGGTGCTAAAGGATCCATTGTACGAGTGGTCGAATTGCAACCTGATATAGCAAGGTATGCCGGATTGCTTGTTTCGCAAGAGCTCAATGCCATTACACTAACATATCCCGAAGTAAATGTGGAATCGTAAGCAACATCGATCGAAGTTGTTCCTTGTCCGGATGTAATTGTTACTCCTTGTGGAACGGTCCAGAAATAAGATGTTGCATTCGCTACCGGGTTGATGGTATACGTTCCGGTCGGTTGGCAAATATTATTTGTTGGACCACTCAAACCTGTTGGCTGACCAAGCGCTCTTGAAATTGCAAGCACACGTGGTGAGCTGCTTTGACAGTTGCTGTTTGCTGTAACCGTTACAAAACCGGAAACAAATCCACTGTTATAGGTAACCTGTATGTTCGTGGTTCCCTGGCCGGATGTAAGTGTTACTCCTGATGGAACTGTCCATGTGTAAAAAGAAGCCCCATTAACCGGTGCGATAGAATACGATCCTGTTGGTCCGCAAATGCCTGTTGTTGGTCCGCTGATTGCACCCGGCGTATTCGGAATGCGTATAACATTGAGGTACCTCGCCGGACTGCTCTGGCAGGCGCTGTTTGCTCTTACACTGATTGTTCCTGAATTGAACGACGGTGAGAATGCAACAGTAATGTTATTTGTTCCTTGTCCCGATACAATCGTCATACCCGGAGAAACTGTCCAGGTATAAGTCGATGCACCTGCTACCGGTGTAACTGAATAGCTAGCCGTTTGTGTGCAGATGTTTGATGAAGGCCCGGAAATCGGACCAGGCATTGCAGGAATACGAATGATAGTTTTACTTCTCGGTGCGCTGCTTGAACAAGAATTTTCTGCGGTCACGGAAATAACACCACTCGCAAATGTCGGATGGAAAGAAACATTTATTGAATTTGTTCCTTGCCCCGAAATGATTGTTACCCCCGGAGGAACGGTCCACGTATACGAAGTTGCATTTGCCACAGGCGCTACCGCATAAATAGCTGTAGGCGTACAGATATTCGATCCAGGTCCTGAAATTGGTCCAGGCATTGCTGGTCCGTTCGGTGCAACAACTGTTACATATTGTGTATCTGACGCCATGTTTCCGTTTCCATCAGTTACTGTCCATACAACCGGAGTTGTGCCGATCGGGAAAGTGGAAGGCGCATCGTTTGTAACTGTATCTACAGAACAATTATCCGAAGTTGTTGGTGAGCCAAGCGGAATTGCCGGCACGGAGCAATCTGAATTTGCTGTAACTGTTGTATCATTCGGTGCAGTGATCATAGGATCTTCTTCATCAACAGTAATGGTAACAAAAGAAGAAGTATCCGTAGAACAATCGCCATTTTGAACAATAGCTCTGAAATAAGTTGTTGAGCTTAAGTTTCCAATGGTGCTGCCGGACAATGTTGTTGTTGTATCGTTAATGTCTGTTGGTGCTGTGAACATAGAATCTGCTGCAGATTGCCATTTCATTACATCACCTGTATTCCCGCTTAATGTGAGATCGGCAGGTTGTGTATTAGGACAAATTGATTGATCAGCAGCTACTGTTCCGCCGACCGAAGCAGAATCAACAGTTATCATTATTGTTCCTGTATCAGATCCACATGAATTTGTTACTGTTACAGTATAAGTTCCTGTTTCAGGATTTGTGACAGACGGATTGCTGATTGTTGTTGAATTAAAATTTCCTGCTCCCATCCAGTGATAGGTTGGTGAAGGAGTTCCGGTTGCAACAACATTCAGATGTAAAGTTTCGTCAGAGCAAACCGGACTGTTCCCTGTTATGGAAGTGATCATCGGCGCCACATAAGTTGAATTCAGCGGTGCATCTGTTGTTGTCAATACAATTGCTGTATTGCCACTTGATGGATTCACTGTATTTGCGCCACTCTGCCAGACACCATCTTCGTCAGTTGCAGGACATCCTACAATGTGAGTGGTCATAAGATCACGCTGCTCAATTCTGCGGATTCCGTTTGCATTTGTATTCGGAATAATTGTTCCGTACGCACCATTCACTCCGTCAACTGAAGTGCTGTAGAAAGAAGCATAGCTATTTGATGTTGTATTTGCTGTGCCATCGGATTCTACAAAAGTTCCTGCGATCGGAGAACCTGTTCCTGCAACATTATCATAAAGGAAAACGAAATTTTTCGGAGTCGCCTGTGAGTTTCCTCTTAATGCTGTTCCGTTGGTTGGTGTGGTTCCGAAATTAATTACCTGTGCAGAATCCATGGATGTTACACGGGAAGCAATTGAAGTTCCGTTATTACCATCATTAAGCATAATGCGCATGCGAAGGTAATTTCCCGGTACAAAACGTGTTGTATTTCCACTTGGTTCTGTAACAAATAAGCCTGTATAATTTCCGCTTGCATCAGCAGTGAATGTTCCATATGAACCAACTGTGTTAAGCCCCGGATTGGTGCTTCTTGTATAGGTTGATGCATCGGGATAAATTGCGATACCTGCACCATTTGAAGTCTGAGATTCACTCGAAAGAACTACCTGGTTGAAATAACGGTAAGTTGCATTCGGCATGAGGTTGCTGATGGTGATCACACATGCATAAGGAACACGGTTATTGTTTGTACCATTGATCCCTTGTATATAACGAGGCATAATATCGGTGGTCACAAACGATAACCGTGTTCCTTATGCATGTGTGATCACCATCAG
>JBKJMR010000386.1:0-5287 GCA_046596275.1 Bacteroidia bacterium
CTATTACATTGGCGAGCTGAATCCAACGAAACATTTCAGCAACCTGACACGCCCTGCAGGTGGAATTGTTTTCCGTCATAATTTCAATATGCGTTTTGCTGTTGCAGTGAATGCCTATTTCGGCAGCGTGCAGGGAATTGATGCACGTTCCAGCTCATACGAACAGCAGCAGCGCAATCTTAGCTTCCGTTCTAATATTTATGAATTTGCTGCGCGCGGTGAATTTAATTTCATCGAATATAGGATCGGGAATGATAAACATTCTTTTACACCGTTTATGTTTTTAGGAGTCGGACTTTTTAATTTTAATCCTAAAGCTTCATTCGGAAATCAATGGGTCGCCTTGCAGCCTTTGCATACAGAAGGTCAGTCAAAAGCGTATTCAAAAATTCAAATTGCATTTCCTTTCGGTGCCGGCATTCGTGTAAATCTTGCCAAGCGAATCGGCCTTCTTGCAGAATGGGGAATGCGCAAAACATTTACAGATTACATTGATGATGTAAGCACCGTTTACGCACATCCGGCTGACCTTGCAACGTACGGCGCACTTTCTGCAGCAGTTGCAGATCGCAGTGGAGTTGGTCCTTCAAACATTGGTCGCCAGCGTGGAAATCCACGGAACAAAGACTGGTATGCTTTTGCAGGATTGACATTAACTTTCCAGCTTGCTGATAAACCTTCGAAATGTTCAGCTTATCAATTTTAGTGGAACACACGTGCTGATGAGCCTGAAAGAAAAAATTGACATTTCGAGATTGCCAGATCATGTGGCTGTAATCATGGACGGAAACGGACGATGGGCGCAGCAGCAGGGAAAAGTCAGAGTTTTCGGTCACCAGAGCGGCGTAAATGCAGTTCGCGAAACCTCTGAAGCAGCAGCAGAATTAGGTGTGAAGTTTTTAACGCTTTATGCTTTTTCAACTGAGAACTGGAATCGACCGAAAGAAGAGGTGGATGCGTTAATGCAATTGCTCGTTCATACGATTAACGCCGAAACAGAAACGCTGAATAAAAATGATATCCGTCTTGCAACAATCGGCGACACGGACAGCTTACCGGAAGCGTGCAGGAAAGAATTGGAAGAAGCTATTGCAAATACATCACAGAATAAACGCATGACATTGATCCTTGCATTGAGCTACAGCTCGCGCTGGGAAATTGTTGAAGCGACAAAAAAAATAGCGTTGCAAGTTGCGGAAGGAAAACTGGATGCAAAGAATATTGATGCGGAATTAATTTCAAAACAATTAAACACTGCCGCATTTCCTGATCCTGAATTGCTCATCCGTACAAGCGGCGAACATCGTGTAAGTAATTTTTTACTCTGGCAAATTGCGTATTCGGAATTTTATTTCACCGAAACGTTATGGCCCGATTTTGACAAAGAAGAATTTTACAAAGCAATCCTCGATTACCAGGGACGCGAACGCAGATTCGGAAAAACCAGCGCGCAGCTGGATGAAACACTCACCTCACTCACTGGCGGAACATCCGAAAGTGAACACTCTTCCCGCTGATTGCGGCCTGATTATGAAAAAAGTATTTTTTGCATTGCTTTTTGTTTTTACCGCCGGATTACTTTCAGCACAACCGCTGATGGATTACGGAAAGGTAATGGAGTATACGCTCGTTGATGTGCACGTACACGGTTGTCAGCAGGTGGATTCATCCGTGATCAAACTTATTTCCGGTTTACCGATCACGGATAAGATTAGTATTCCGGGTGAAAAAACTGCGGATGCTATCGACAACATCTGGAAAGAAAATATGTTTGAAGATGTTCGCATTGAGGTTTGCAGAATTGAAGGCGATTATATCTGGCTGGATATTATTGTGGTGGAAAAGCCAAAAATTGCCAGCGTTACATGGGGCAAAATCAAAAAAAGCGAAAGAGAAGACCTGGAAGGAAAGCTCGGCAGACTTCCGGGATTAATGCTTACAGAATACAGGAAACGTTTTATTATGGAAACCTGTAATGAGCATTTTCGCTCTGATGGTTATCTCAATTGCAAAACGATATTGACGGAAAATCCTGATCCGCTTATTCCCGGCCGCATCACGCTTAATATTAATGTTATCAAAGGGAAAAAAGTAAAAATTGCTGAGCTTTATATTACAGGAAATAAAGATTTCAGCGAAGGAAAGATCCGCAGGACATTTAAAGATACCAAGCGTAAACGTTTTTATACCTTCTTCAAATCTTCAAAATATCTTGAAGAAAATTTAGAGAAGGATGAAGCAAAATTGCTTGCTAAATATCATAAGAAAGGATATCGTGATGCAAAGATCGTTCGTGATACTGTTTACGTTTCCAAATCAAATCCGAATCGTGTAATTGTTGAAGTAGAAATTTCTGAAGGAAATGTTTATCACTTCGGAAATATTGCTTGGATCGGAAATACAAAATATTCTTCCGAAGAATTGGATAAGCGTTTGGGAATTGCAAAAGGCGATGTATATAATCAGGAGCTTTTGGATTCACGACTTTACATGAGCGCGCAGGGAAATGATGTGAGCTCGTTGTATATGGATGATGGTTATCTCTTCTTCCAGATCAGCCCGGTTGAAGTAAATGTGCATGGCGATTCTATCGATTATGAAATGCGCATTTACGAAGGACGTCAGGCTACAATTCGTAATGTAACGGTTGTTGGAAATACAAAAACGAACGATAAAGTGATTATGCGCGAGATCCGTACGCGCCCGGGACAATTGTTCCGCCGTTCGGATGTTATCCGTTCGCAACGCCAGCTTGCTTCACTCGGTTATTTCGATCCTGAAAAAATTGAAATTAATCCGAAACCAAATCCTTATGACGGAACAGTTGATATTGAATACCGCGTTGTAGAACGTCCTTCCGATCAGGTAGAATTATCGGGCGGATGGGGTGCAAATCGTATTGTAGGAACGCTCGGTGTTTCATTCAATAATTTCTCGACAAAGAATTTCTTCAACGCTTCTTCATGGCGCCCGCTTCCTTCCGGGGACGGACAAAAATTAAGCATCCGTGCGCAGTCGAATGGTTTGTATTTCCAGTCGTACAATGCTTCTTTCACTGAACCATGGTTAGGCGGAAAAAAACCGAATTCGCTTTCCGTTACTTTTTATCATTCTGTTCAGTCGAATGGATTAAAAGCAAGTGATGAAAATCGCCAGGATGTAAAAATTACAGGAGCTTCAATCGGTTTCGGAAAAGTTTTAAAACGCCCGGATGATTATTTCCAGATCTACGCGGAGTTAAATTACCAGTATTACCAGCTGAATAAATTTGCTTCGGTGTTTGCATTCTCTGATGGTTATTCAAACAACATCAGCGCACGTATTACATTGAGCAGAAATTCAACCGATCAGCAGATCTATCCAAGAAGCGGATCGAGCATCAAGCTTATCGGTCAGTTTACGCCGCCGTATTCTGTGTTCAACAATAAAGATTACACAGAACTTTCGCTGCAGGAGAAATATAAATACGTGGAGTATTACAAATGGAAATTTACTTCTTCGTGGTTCACACGTCTTGCAGGAAATTTAGTTTTGAATACACGAATTGGTTTCGGTTATCTCGGAATGTATAACCAGGAAGTAGGACTTTCACCATTCGAGCGTTTTTATCTTGGAGGAAGTGGTCTTACAGGTTATGCGCTTGACGGACGTGAGATCATTGCAGACCGCGGGTATGATGATCAATCGCTTACTGCTTCAAGAACGGGTTCGCCAATTATTGCTAAATATACCTGGGAACTTCGTTATCCTGTTTCGTTGAACCCTAGCGCAACAGTTTATGGCCTTGCATTTGTAGAAGGTGGTAATACCTGGAATTCGATCAAAGCATTTAATCCTTTCGATGTCTATCGTTCAGCCGGCGTTGGTGTACGTGTATTCCTCCCGATGTTTGGTTTGTTAGGACTTGACTGGGGTTATCGTTTCGATGATGTTCCAACTGCTCCGTTCATGCAGAAATCGCAGGTTCACTTTACGATCGGAATGAACCTCGGAGAACTCTAATCGTCTAAATATTGTACTTTAGGCCCGCCGTTTACGGGCTTATCTAAATCAACCGTAAAACAAACAGCAAAATGAAACGGAAAATCATCGCATCTTTTATCGCATTAATCGTGTTGACAGGTTTTGCACAGGCGCAGAAATACTGTTACGTTGACACCGATTATATTCTTTCTCAAAGCTCAGCTTACCAGTCAGCACAGGATCAGCTGAACAATTTGTCTGTCGGCTGGCAGAAAGAAGTAGAAGCAAAATATGCAGCTATCGATCTGCTTTATAAGAATTTCCAGCAGGAGCAATTGCTTTTGACAGAAGAACTTCGTCAGAAACGTGAAGCGGAAATTATAGAGAAGGAAAAAGAAGCAAAAGATTTTCAGAAATCAAAGTTCGGTGTAGACGGCGAATTGTTTAAGAAGCGCCAGGAATTAGTGAAGCCGATCCAGGACCAGGTTTATAATGCTGTGAAAGAAATGGCTGAGAGGGGCGGTTACGGTATTGTGTTCGATAAAGCAAGTGATATTACGATGTTGTATACAAATTCGAAATATGACAAGAGTGATGATGTGCTTGAAATCCTCGGCTGGAAAAAAGCCGGTGGAAGTAAAGGAAAATAAATAAACAGACAACCAACCAAAATCAACAATAAATCTGAACATGAAAAAGTATCTTCTCATTGCTGTTACGGCCCTCTTTTTGGTAGCAGTTCCCCGCGTTGCAAAAGCGCAAGCACCCGCTAAAGCAGCGCCTACAGCTGTTGCTCACCTTGACCTTGATTCGCTTCTTGGAATTATGCCGGCATTTAAATCTGCCAGCGATTCTGCAGCGATGTTTTACAAAGAGTTGGAAAAGCAGCTGTACACAATGACAATGGAGTATGAGCGGAAGATGGCAGAATACGACTCACTTGGTAAAACCATGAGTCCGTTGATCAAAGCACTTAAAGAAAAAGAGATTAACGATATCCAGCAAAATATCCAGGCGTTCCAGCAAATGGCGCAGGAAGCATTTACTAACCGCCGTGCAGAATTACTCGCTCCTGTTTTCAAATCGATCCAGAAAGCAGTAAAGGACGTGGCAATTGCAAAAGGATATACTTATGTTGTGGATAGCAGCCAGTCTGCATCAGTTGTTCTTTATGCAGCAGACAGCGCAGATATTTTTACAGCAGTTCGTATCAAACTGGGTATCCCTGAAGGACCGAAACCAACACCGGCACCAGGCGGAACACCAAAATAACTTTTGAATAGATTAGATTCAAAATCCCAAATTCCAGCAATGGTATTTGGGA
>JBKJMR010000393.1:0-4454 GCA_046596275.1 Bacteroidia bacterium
TAAATAAAAAGAAAATGGGAGCAGATGTTCCCATTTTCTTTTCATTTTTGCGGCTCCCTAATTAATTTTTTATGCCTGTAAACATCGGCGTCCTGCTGCCACGTTCAACTGAGTATACTGCAATGGGTATCGATCTTCTGGATGGAATCCGCATAGCAATGAAACATCTTGGTAAAGATTACCATATCCATATTGAAAATACCGGGTTTGGAGAAGATGGTGCAGTTACAAATGCAGCAGCAGAAAAACTTTTATTACAATATGATGTTCAGCTCATCATTTGTTATGCAACATCATTGAATGCCGAAGCGTTGTATCCATTAGCTCAGAATACGAATAAGCCTTTTCTTTTTATCGATGCAGGAATGGAAATTTTCGAAGCACCGCCACATCCGCTTTGTCGCCATATTACCTTGCAAGGACTTATGGCGTGTCGCTTATTAGCTGAAGAGGCGGCACAAACAAAAAAACAGGCAATCATGGCATCTTCTTTTCTTGACGGAGGATATCGCAGCAGTTGGATCTTTCATGAAGCGCTCGCACAAGCAGGTGTTGCTATTGGCGGCCATTTCGTAAGCCATTATAAACACGAAGAATTTACGTTAGCTCCTTTGGTGGAACTGATTGAAAAGCCGGAAAATGATGCGGTAATGGCTGCGTTTTCCAGTTACCTCTGTGCATTTTTCATGATTGGAATCCGTGAAGCAGGACCAGCCGCAATACGCTTACCTTTCTATTGCTCACCATTCATGGCGGACGAACAATTGCTTCCATCAATCACTTTTCCCGGTGGAGAATTTCATACTGTTGCACCGTGGTCAATAACACTTGACACAGCTGCAAACCGGTTGTTTGTTGAAACCGTCAAAAAAGAAAAAAATAAAAACGCGAACATTTTTCATTTGCTCGGATGGGAAGCTGCGTATGCTGCTGAACGAATTATTGAAGAAAGTATTAATGCGCTTGATGACTGGAGTTTTGAGAGTCCGCGTGGCGTAGTACATTTTGATCCGCATACACATACTACATACGCGCCATTATACAAAGGAAAAATCGAAGCAGGTCCTGAAGGCAATTGTTTCTTTAACGTAAAAGAAAAGCTCGAAGTAATGACAGAAAAACACCGTGAGCTTCATGCTGTTCGTGTAGAAGGTCAATACTCACGCTGGCGAAATAATTTTTTCTGCATCTGATGCGTATCGCTGTTCTCTGCAACGACCGGCTCGGACTTCCTGCACTACAGCAATTAGTCCAAAATCGACTTGTGCAAGCTGTAGGTGCATCTGATCGTTCGCCCGAGATTATCAGTATCATGAACCAGGTTACTGCGCAGGCAGGAGTTCCATCGCAGATCTTTACCCGCAAAAATTTTGAAGGTCAGCTAATGATCTGGCTCGATCAACATAAGCCTGATGTTGTTCTTGTAAAAACATTTCCTTTTCGCATTCCCGCTGCCGCGTTGAAAATTCCGAAGTACGGATTTATCAATTTTCATTATGCACCATTGCCACAATTCCGTGGTTCGAATCCGCTTTTTTGGATGATTAGGAATCGTATTGAAAAAGCTGGCATAACCGTACACCGGATGGATGAACAATTTGACACAGGCTCTGTATTGCTGCGCCACGAATTTCCCCTTTCACCCGAAGCAACTTTTGGTATGCTCACTTCCGAACTCGCATTCGGTGGTGCAGCGCTTACCTCCCATTTATTGCAGGGATTAGCTTCCGGTACGCTTAAAGAAGAAACACAGGAAGGTACTGATGCAACTTCTTGGGGGCGCCCTAAACCGGCTGATCTTTTCATCAGCTGGAAAACCATGTCGCAGACTGAAATTCTTGCATTGATCAGAGCCTGCAATCCCTGGAATAAAGGCGCACCTACCCATTTCAGAGGCTGGATGTTTGCAATTACAGATGCATCAGCAGGAAACGTAGCTGTTCCCGCAGGCACAGTAGCCGGAACAATTCTCGCCATTTCTCCTGGAAAAGGAATTACGATAGCATGCGCTGATGGAAAATCGCTGCAGGCCGAGGTGGCTTATGCAGAAGAAGGCTTTTTCGAAGCAGGAAAGCTCCTTCAGCTGGGACTTCAAATAGGAAATGTATTGGAAGGTTAACCTTATTTTTACCTGCAAAAACAGGTATTTATACGGGTCAGGTTTCATCCCATTTCAACAATGATTATTTACCTAATTGGCTTATCTTCGGCAAAAATTAAAATTTCCCCTACAACTATTATCAATTAATTCTTAAACCAACACTTCATGTCAAATTTTTCCTCCGCCAGGTTGCTGATTTGTCTTGTATCGGCGCTCCTGTTTTGTCAACTAATTTCGGCCCAAACCGCATGGAACCTTGCTATTCCAACCGATGGAACAGGAGCTGGTTTCTCTGAAAGCGGCAGGGATATCTGCACAGATGCCAGTGGTAACGTTTACATTGTAGGTGTCTACAATGGCACAGCTGGTACGGATTTTAACTTAGGTGCCGGAATACAAACTACGGCTTCTACTACACAGGATGGTTTTGTAGCAAGCTATGACAAGAACGGTGCTTTCCGCTGGGTTGCATCTATAAATGGCGGCGCCGCAGATTTTGGAAATCCTGCAGGTGCGCTATGTACGGATGGCGTGTACGTTTGGTTTACAGGTGTAGTCAATCCTGGCGGCGCACCGCAGGTGATCACATCACCAACTCCACCTATACCACGTCTCGGATCTTTGGCTGCATCGAACCTTAATGCATCCGGGAATGAATTTATTGTCGGCAAACTTACCTGCGACTTCGGCGACCCGATTTGGGTAAAAACTTTCGGTGGTACAGGTGCAGGTTCGGATAACGGCCAGGCCATTTGTGTTGATCCACAGGGATGCTGCTATGTAATGGGGCCGTATACCGCTGCTTTTACATTAAATAGTGTTTCTGTCCCTGCTCCAACAGGAGGGTCAAGTACAGATGTGTTAATTGCCAAATTTTCACCATCCGGCAACATGTTACGTGCCGCTACAGGTGGTGCTACTGCTTTTGCGGATTTACTTGTGAACGGTGGAGGGATATGTTATGTACCGGGAGCCTCGCCATCGATTGTAGCTGTAGGTTCATACGGTAACGGAGCACCGACATTCGGGACATTTAACACAGGAAACACACCTTCTCTTACTCATGATGGCGGTATCCACGATGCGTTCCTGCTGGAACTTGATACTGTACTTAATTTTACGAATGCAATTGGGGTCGGTACAATAGGTTTAGACGAATTGCTCGGGGTTGCTTACGATCCTTTTTCAGGTGGTGTTTTTGTTGGCGGTTATTTTACAGGCACTGCCACATTTCCCGGAACACCAGCATTAACAACTGTGGGCGGTGAAGATATTGCTGTAGCCCGTTATTCCGTTTCAACCAATTTATTTATTTGGTCTAAAAGCGCAGGTGGTACAGGTAACGAAAAAGTACATTCAGTTGCGGTGGATGGAATGGGCGGAATTATTGTTGCAGGCTCCAGCTCTTCAGCCACCTGTGCATTCGGCAACGGAGTTAATGCATCATGCGGTGCAGGTGCAAATGATCTTTTTGTTGCTCGTTATACTCCAGCCGGCACTCCGCTATGGGCAGTTGTTGGTGGTGGTTCTGGCGGTGATGATGCATTTGGAGTTGCATCCTATGTGCAAACTTCACCCTATGTTCAAATGGTTTTTACAACCGGAAATTTTCAAACTTCGGCCACCTTTTCTCCCGGCACTCCTTCCAATTTTACATTACCTGCTGATGGTTTGAATGACCTTTACCTTGCACGGATCAATGATCTTTCACTTCCGCTTTCAGCCACACAATCTCAGACCAATCTCGTTTGCAATGGTGTTTGTACAGGATCCGCAACTGTTGTGGCCTCCGGAGGAACAGCCCCATATACCTATTCCTGGTCACCTGCAGGTGGATCAGGCGCAACCGCTTCATCACTCTGCGCCACAAATTATACAGTCACCATCACCGACGCAGCAAGCTCCTCCATCACGAAAACATTCAACATCACACAACCAACAGCACTTGCCTCCACAGGTTCACAAACGAATGTTTCCTGTTTTGGCGGATCAAACGGAAGTGCAACAGTAAGTGTGAGCGGCGGAACCCCGGGCTATACGTATTCATGGGCTCCCACAGGAGGAACTGCAGCAACCACTACCGGTCGCACTGCAGGAAATTATACGGTAACTGTTACCGATGCTAATAGTTGTGTTTTAACACGAACGTTTGCCATTACGCAACCTTCTGCACCCGTTTCAGGAACCAGGGTAATTACCAACGTAGCTTGCTTCGGCGGATCGAATGGTGCAATCAATTTGACTCCATCAGGCGGAACAGGTCCGTATACATTTAACTGGTTGCCTTCTGGTCCAACGACAGAAGACCGCACAGGACTTGTTGCAGGAACCTACACGGTAGTTATTACAGATG
>JBKJMR010000366.1:0-4479 GCA_046596275.1 Bacteroidia bacterium
CCGGATCGCAAATTATTATTTTAAATCGCCGGCTAAAAATAAGTCCGCACGGCAAATTCAAACTGCTCAATAAATATCCGCTTCATCGCAGTGATATTATTCTGCTCATAAAACAAAAGCATCGCCTTCTTATAATCGAGCGAATCAACTGTACGAAAAGAAATCGGGCAATAAGCAGCGCTGATAAGAATCGCATTGCTGATGATCCTTGCCGTTCTTTTATTTCCATCATCAAACCCCTGGATATAAGAAAGCAGCACAAGCGCAAGAAATGCTTTTTCAAATACCAGCTCCTTTGCATTCACAAGCGTACACATTGCTTCCATCGCTTCCCTGATCTGGAATTCATTGTCAAGCGGTTTGTAATTCGTTCCTGAAATAGACACAGCACGCCTCCTGATATTCTTGCCTATGCGCAGCTCCTTCATCAGGATGCTGTGAATATCTTCTATCCGTGCTACGCTCAGCGGAATTACATACAATGGATCTGCAATGAGAAAGTCGAGCGCTTCTTTATGATTTAAAAGCATCACCGCTTCATCTTTTGTTTTTCCTGCTGCAGTTTGTTTTTCTCTCAGCAAGATCTCTGTTTCCAAAAGCGAATACGTATTCCCTTCTATCTGGGAAGATTTCCAGCTGAGGTCAATCGCCAAATGTTCCAGGTCTTTCGTGTATTCGTGCGCACTAAGCCTGCTGATTTTTTCGTGATGCTTATCCTGCAGCCCGGAAAGATGTGCGTATTCTTCTGCTGTGAAAATTGAAAGTTGCTTCAGCTCTTCAATTACGGCATAGTCAAACGCAGTTTTAATATTTCTATCGTCAGCTTCTTTTTTGAAATACGCTTCCAGGTCAACCGGACGTAGAATATCATGCGGCCTTAAAAAATATTTTGTTGCTTTTCCAGCGCCGGAAACTTCAACGAGCTTTTCCTCAATAAGCTCCTTCAGAATTCTTTTTACCGTCGCATAGCTCAAATCAAGATTCGCCCCTTCCTGTATCTCTTTGGAAGAGTAAGAAGGGTGAGTTTTGATAAATTCCAACAGCGTATCACGCTTTGGGTGGAGCCTTTTTGTCATTTGTAGCTCACGAAGGTACAACTTGTAGCTCAAATTATCTCAAAATTTGAGCTACAATCTCATTTTTTATGAGCTTAAAGCATTTGTAGCTCACATTCTAGCTCATTTTTTAATTTGTAGCTCAAAATAATGAGCTCCATTTTAAATAGTTTGAGCTACAAAAAAGCTAACTTTTTGTTCCCGAAAGGAATTGCTGCACATTTTCGGCCAGCGCCACCGGCTGTTCAAAAGGCAAATAATGGCCGGCTAAAGGAATTATCCGGGTTTCCGGAGTCACAATTTGTTTTTTAGCAGCATCCGCCACTTGCTGAATCGTCATCAAAGGGTGCACCCATTTATTCGGAATCAACCTGTCATTCTCTCCATAAAGCACCAACACCGGCTGACGTAATTCCGGGAGAAATTTAAAAACAGGTTCAGCCAGCATTCCTTTAATCGAAGCAATGATCAACTCATTATAAACAGAAAAACGTTCTGTCGATTGCCGGATATGATCATCGGCCATTTCGCGCACACGATCAGCGTGCATACTAAAATGCGGCGCATACATCCCTAAAATATGATTGACGTCGGCAGGCGTTTTGTATAAATATTCTGCGCCCTGAATTATTTTTTGTGCTTCAACTTCAGTGAATGTTTCTATTCCCGCAGATGAAACCAATACCAGCCTGTTCACCACCGCCGGCATCTGCAACGCGACAATCACCGAAATTTGTCCACCCATCGAATGACCCACAAGTGTCACATCATGCAATTTCATTTCTTCAATCAGGCTGCGAACCACTTGTGCATAAAAGCTCATCGAAAAATTTCCCCGCTGTTGCCACGACTCACCATGTCCGGGAAGATCAATCGCAATGCAACGAAAATCGTTCATCAAATGCTGCACCGCATATTTCCAGAAAAGTGAATTCAATCCCAACCCATGCACAAAAAACAAAACCGGCTTAGTCGATGACGTTTCTGATTGCGTATCATAAACAGCAAGCTGTACTTCAGAATTTTTAAGAGAAATAATTTTTGCTGTAGCGAACATGGATTTAAAATTAGGAATAAAATGTGCTAATGTGTTAATGTAAATGGAATCTGCACATCCGCAAATCTCTTATTAGCACATTAACCCATTAGCAGATTAGCACATTGCTCGTTAAAGAAAAATCCCGATCGTGCTGACCGGGATTCTTGCATTGGGAATGTAAATGGTACTGAAAATTTTTAATCTCTCGTCTTTAGCCATTTTGCAACTGCCGGCGCGAGTTCTTTTTGTGAACGGCTTCCAACAAAAACACCAATGTGTCCGCCCGGAAATTTATAAAGCTCTTTGTCTTTTGTTCCGACCAGGTCATTCAACGGAATGGTTGCAGCCGGTGGAACAAGATGATCTTCTGATGCGTAAATGTTCAGCAAAGGCATGCTTACATTTTTCAAACTCACTTTTTTTCCGCCTACTTCTAATTCACCTTTGAATAATTTATTCTGCTGGTAAAGATCTTTCATGAACTGTCGGAAACACTCGCCCGACTGGTTCGGACTGTCGTTGATCCATTTCTCCATGCGCAGGAAGTTCATCATCTTGTCTTTATCCTGCATCGTGTCTACCACGTTCATGTATTTGCTCACCTTCATCATTGGCTTCAGCATCGAGAAACCATTGTTCAGAAATTCTCCCGGAATTGTTCCGTAAGAATCTACGAGGCGATCGAAATTAATATCCTTCGCCCAACGGAAAAGCAATCCATCATTCGTAGAAAAATCAACAGGTGTAACAAGTGTGATGAGGTTTTTAATTTTGGTTGGGTGCAACGCAGAATAAATAAGGCTCAGCGTTCCGCCCTGGCAAACACCAAGAAGATTTATCGCGTCCACATCATTATCCTTACGCACAAAATCAACAATATCATTTAAAAACCAATTCACATAATCATCCATCGTCACGTCTTTATCCGCGCGTGTCGGGTAGCCCCAATCGATCATGTAAATATCCAAACCAAGATCGAGCAGGTTTCTGATAAAGCTGCGATCCGGCTGAATGTCCATCATGTCAAAACGATTCACCAGCGCATAAGAAATTACCAGTGGTGTTTTAAATTTAGAAGGTGTGTCGCGTTTGTAACGATACAATTTCACCTTGTCCACTTTAAACACTAAATCTTTCGGCGTCGTAGCAACTTCTACTTTTTCAGCATGCACAAGATTGTCGTAACCGTTTACCATCTTCGTACTTGCTTCTGTTAGCTCTTTAATCGGATTTTCGATTGCCATGGGAATGTTATTTCTGATTTCTTATCGCCTTCGTTATTTCTTTCCTACAAAAAACTCAGTCTGACAATTATTGATTTGTCAGACTGAGTGTTTTTCTTTTTTGTCAGCCTTCGAACTTTCTTTATTTACCGAAATTAAAATCGGCAAAAAAGAAAAATGTATCGAAGTCTATGCTGTTGCTTTTCTTTTCTTAGAAGAAGCTGTTGCTGCTTTTTTCTTAGCAGAAAATTTCACTTCTTTCGTTTCAGCAACTTTTACTGTTTTTTCGCTGCCTGATTGTTTTTCCAACTGAGAAATGCGCTTACGCAATTCGTAGATCGTTGTGTAAAGCTCATCTGCTTCGCTGCGCAATACAATCGGAAGTGGCTGCAATAAAGTTTCAGCAAGCTTTTCTGTGCGCTGCTTAATGTCAAGACCAAGATCCAACAGTTCAGCCTGGATTTCCGAATAATCAGCTGTCTTGAAAAGCTCAAGCATAGAAGCCTCATTCTTGTTCACCCATTTCTGAAACACTTCCTGGATGTTGCTAAGGTCAGCGCCTTTTTTCAATTCTTCAGCATTTTCAAACACGAATGTTTCCCAGGTTTTTGCTCCTGTTGTGTACATCGTCTGCTGAAGCTCAGCTAATTTTTGTCCGTAAGCAGAAACTTTTTCCATCATGCCGGTCATCAATTCATTCAGCTCAGTTTCTTTTCCCGGAGCGAACAAACGCAATAAAGGAGAGATAGAACGCTGGTAAACTGCAAATGGATTTGTCGGATTATTTACATCATTTCCGAAAAGGAGGAATGGTGTAAGTGTTTTCATATTCTCTGGAATGCTGCCAGCAAATTGCTGGTAAACGTGCTTGTTGTAATTGCTTGCCATTTCAGCCCAATTCTGGAAATTCTGGAAAAGCTCTTTTGTCTGAACAGGAGTAACCTGTGCAATCGAACGATCCATCATTTCTTTGAACGCTTCAGCATTGAAAAGATTTTTGAAATTTTCAGTGCTGAACGCATTATTCTGCATGCTCTTCACAACCGGCGCCCACATTTCTTGAAATTTCTCGTAAGCCGCAGAAATGTTTGTCATGTTGTTCCATGCTTCTTTCGTTGTCTCATTGTTCAACCCTTTGCCCCAGTTCTGAAACATGTTGTTC
>JBKJMR010000436.1:0-7543 GCA_046596275.1 Bacteroidia bacterium
CCTTTTTGATACACATTGTTGTATTGATCTTCGTGTTTATCCAATGCACCTTTGCTCATTTTGGTAAAAGAAAGATCTTCTTTGTATTCTTCGGCGCTCACCATTTTACTACGCATAACGCTGAGGAAATCTTCCAGCTGCATTGTACCGTATTTTATCTGTACATGATGCGCAGCGTATTCAGTCAAACCTTCATACATCCACAAATGCTGCGACATGGCCGGAACATTGTAATCAAAATCGCCGATCTCCTGCGAGTGAATATTCAGCGGTGTAAGAATGTGAAAAAATTCATGCGCTGAAACATCGATCATAGTTTGTGCAATACGCGCTTGTTCCATTTCAGGCAGACAATACATGGAGGAATAAGAATGCTCCAATGCACCATATGAACCTGATTTAAATCCCCCGGGATTTCCATTCAAATAAATAATAAACGCATAATTTTTAACCGGCAATGTTCCGCCAAGATATTGACGTTGTAAATCGAGCAGCTTACGCAGGCTATCTGCAACGAAATGTGCGCTTACTAATTTGTTCGGTGAATAAACAGAGATCAAAACATCTGCGCCACCAACTAAAACGTGTGCTGTATCAGGACGATTGTACATCATTGGTCCGTCAACCAATTGCATATAATCGGTAACTGTATACGTATCTGTATTTCCTTTTCGTTCCACATTATTCAAACCCGTTGCGCCGAAAAATCCTACAGGGTGAATGATGTTTATCTTATACGGATTTCGTTTCATTCCATCGAAGTAACCGTAAAGGATATGATTGTTTAAAACGAAATTCGTGTCGGCCTGAAAATTGGTTCCTGCAGGTTCGAAAACAAATTCACCTTTGAGATCAGAATCCCAGCTGTCTTCTACATCGTAAGAAACAGAAGCAAGCGTTTTTGCATTCGGAATGATCCAGGTATTTAAACCGGATTTTGTTACCGCGATTTCTTTGCCTGTATTATCGAGCGCTTTAAATCCTTTTACAAACTTTCCGAAATTGTAAATCTTGTAAGTGCCCGGAACCATTGCGGGCATATGATACTTCACCGTATCAACTGTCATCTTCGGTGTAACAAGATTTATAGTCAGCTGGTCATTGCGGACTTTTGTCAAATCAACTGTAAATTGATAAGAATTGTCTTGCTGCGCGAATGCAAAAACCGGCAGCAAAGAAAGAGCCACGAATAAAGAAATGATTTTTTTCATAGAATGATTAACGATAAAGTTTTGCGAGTTTCCACTTGTTGGTATAAGAAAGGATGGCCATGAGAATAATGAATGCAACGAGCAGGATCATATTGTCAGCAGCCGGATTCATTCCTTTTGCAAACCAAATTGTATTTCCCTGGATCGCGCTGTCGGAAGTTGTAACAGCGAAAGTGCCGAATAAATTATTTGCAAAATGCATTCCCATTGCGCTTTCCAGTCCTTCATCGAGAGAAGCCATCATAGCAAGAAAAATTCCGGGAATAAAATAAGCCGGGAACATGGAAAGTGCGCCGTATGCAACAACTTCCGGGTTAAACATATGAATGCCGGCAAA
The DNA here is from genome assembly GCA_046596275.1 of Bacteroidia bacterium. Taxonomy (GTDB): domain Bacteria; phylum Bacteroidota; class Bacteroidia; order Palsa-965; family Palsa-965. The sequence goes on from JBKJMR010000436.1 coordinate 1,549, forward strand.
TATTAAACCGGTAATTAAAATCGGGAGAATGGTGTTTTTTGTCAATAGCCCGATGCCCTGGAAAATATATCCGCGGAAAAAGAATTCTTCCCACCAGGTTTGTATTGGAAGAAATACAACACCGATTAATAATGTAATGAGAAATGGTTTCAGATTAAATACCATCGAATAATTATCCGGGTACATCTGCATGGAAACGAATTGTGCGATAAAACAAAGTGCCATCCAGATGAATGCAGTTAACGCAAATCTTTTCCAGCGGATTTTTGTAGCGGAAGTAATAACGGTACGAAACTTTTTTCCGTGCAAAAACCGTACAGCAATAAAAAGTCCGAACATTGCAAAAATGAACATGACAAGCGTAAGGATCAGTACCATTTCTTTTGGTGCACCAATCCAGTTTGCGTCAATGATCTTTTCGGGATTTTTCATAATGTCTCCGAGAGAATGGCCATTCCGTTGTGCCATCACTGTTCCATAAATGGTAAATGGAATTTGCCCGAGCGCATAAAATAAAAACACGATAGCAATGCCAATCAAATATCTCCACCAATCATTCTTGCCGGAGTGACGGGCAATCTCAAGAAAGTTATTGTAAAGTGGCTTTTCCTGAATTGGTGCAGCCACATATTCCACGTTGGGAGGAATATTCGGAATGTTTTCCATAGACACAATAATAGCAGAAAACCACGCATAGTACGTGGCTTTCTTGGTTAAAGATATATTGCTGAGATAAAAGGCAAGTAATAAGGATTAATGGTGGCAAACTAGCCGGGTGCGAAAAGCGAAATCAGTCGAAAAAGTCCGAAAAACGAAAAACAAACGAAGGTCGTAGATTTAAAATTCAAAATTCCAAAGGAAGCCAGCCTCGTTTTGGATTTGGAATTTTCATTTTTCGGAATTTTTTCTTCTAGTCGTGAATGATAATTTTTTCAATCGTATCATTCGGACGGATCTGGTCGAGCACATCTTCTCCTTCAGTCAATTTCCCGAAGCAGGTATGTTGTCTGTCAAGATGCGACGTAGAGGAACGGCCAAGCACAACAAAAAATTGTGATCCGCCCGTGTTACGTCCTGCATGCGCCATTGACAAAACACCTTTATCGTGGTATTGATTTTCGCCTGAAGTTTCGCAATCAATTTTCCAACCCGGACCACCTGTTCCCGGCATTCCGGATGCGCCATCGCGTGTATTCGGACAACCGCCCTGGATCACAAAACCCGGAAGTACGCGGTGCCATTTAAGGCCGTCGTAAAATCCGCTTTTTGCAAGTTTTACAAAATTAGCCACTGTGTTAGGAGCATCTTTTTCATAGAAAGACGCTTTCATTGTGCCTTTGTTGGTGATGATTTCTGCTGTCATGGAGATGAGTTATGTTTCCGCCGCAGCGGATGATTTATTAGTTCAGTGAATAATTGCGAAGATCGTGATTAGTCGTTTGTAAATGGCTTATGTGACGATTTTTTCTTTCATTTGCCGCTCGAAATTTTTATTGTATGTACTTAAATAATATGAAAGCGTATGGAAAAGTCAGTTTTGTTAAGCGAAGAAAAGATCGTTAACCGGATCTATTTTGTAAGAGGAAAAAGAGTAATGCTGGATAGAGATCTGGCGGAGATGTATGGGGTTTTGACGAAGGTGTTAAACCAGGCGGTGAAGCGAAATCAAAGAAGATTTCCCGATGATTTTATGTTTCAATTGACTCAGGAGGAACTGGAAAACTTGATATCACAATTTGTGATTTCAAGTTCAAACGGTGAGACTTTGCACTTGAAGTCACAAATTGTGACTTCAAGTGCAAAGTCCATTTCTCCGGAGTTAATGCTTCAAACCGGGATATCGAGCCTTAGAAAAGAGGCCTGGGGTGGAACAAGAAAGCTTCCTTATGTATTTACAGAACAAGGAGTTGCAATGCTTTCCAGCGTCTTAAAAAGCGATACCGCCATCGATGTAAATATTCAGATCATCCGGGTTTTTACTCGCATGAGAGAACTGTTTATTTCGCAAAAAGATGTGGTTTTGAAAATCGAAAAGCTGGAAAAGGCTGTTCTTGAACAAGACTCTAAAATCGGCGAACATGATGAGGCAATCAGGGAAGTCTTTATCGTCTTAAAACAATTGATGCGGACAGACGAAGAACAAGCACAGCCAAAGCCGGTTAAAAAAGTCGGTTACAAAAGGAAAGATGAAGCCGGATAATTCAAGGCATAAAAAAATCCGTGCATGTAACGTGCACGGATTTTTTCTTTCTCTTATGTTACATACAAAATTGCATCACGGCATCATACACTTCATCCGGCTTATCGGCGTGTACCCAATGACCGGCGCCACCAATCGTTTTAATTGTAGCGCGTGGAAAAACACGTTTGATTTCAGCTTCATCTTCCGTCTTTATATAATCGGATTTTTCTCCACGGATAAATAACGTTTGAATATCGCTGTTTGCCGGCTCGTCAGTTGCTTCTGATACAACAGCTAGATTTTTGCTGATGACAGGAAGATTAAATCGCCAATCGAGATGTGTGGTTCCGTCTGCTTCTTCTTTGTGATAAAGATTCTTCAGCAGAAATTGAATTGTTCCTGCATCTTTAATTTCTTTCGAAAGAATTTCTTCCGCTTCTTTTCGTGATGCTAATTTTTCGGGTTGAACTTTTAATAAAGCATCAACAACATCCTGGTTGGCAACTGGATATTTTTTCGGTGCAATGTCGCATACAATCAACTTGGAAATTAATTGAGGCGAATCAAGCGTTAAATACATTCCCACTTTTCCGCCCATGGAATGACCAACGATAATTACATCTTTCAATTTTTCATTTTCAATCAGCTCAAGCACATCTTCCGCCATAATCCAGTATTTCCATTGATCAGAATGCGGTGATTGTCCGTGGTTGCGAAGATCGACAGTGTAAACCGTAAAATGCTCAGACCATTTTTTAGCCAGCGTAGCCCAATTATCGGAAAGTCCGAAAAGGCCATGTATAATGATCATCGGCTGCCCAGAGCCGGATTTTCTAAAAAAAAGATTCATAATTTAAAATTTGATATTCGAATGATTTGAAGATTCGAATAGTAGTTTGGGTCTATTGATTACTGATTTCCTCTGTTTCTAAGTTCTATTTTCTGATTTATTTTAATTGTCTTTTGTACATGTTAATGGTGTTCTCTAAACCAAAATAAATTGCGTCGGAAATTAACGCATGTCCGATGGAAACTTCTAAAAGATTGGGAATGTTTTTTGCAAAAAAAGCAAGGTTGTGCAGATCAAGATCGTGGCCGGCATTAACGCCGATTCCTACTTGTTCTGCTGCGCGGCTTGCATCGATGTAGGGAGCGATTGCAGCTTCTTTTCCGGAATGAAAATTTTTCGCGTACGATTCAGTATAAAGCTCAACGCGATCAGCGCCGGTATTTACAGCACCTTTCACCATAGCAACAACCGGGTCAACAAAAACAGAAGTGCGGATGCCTCGTTTTTTAAATTCAGCGATCACACTTTTTAAATAATCTTTATTCGCAATCGTATCCCAACCGTGATCGGAAGTAAGCTGTTTCAAATGATCAGGAACCAATGTCACCTGGTGCGGCTTCAATTCCATCACGAGATCTAAAAAACGTTGCTCACGCGGATTTCCCTCAATGTTAAATTCCGTTTTTATGATCGGCCTGATTGCTTTTGCATCGCTGTAGCGAATGTGTCGCTCATCAGGACGCGGATGAATTGTAATTCCTTCAGCACCAAAACGCTCACAATCTTGCGCCGCTTTCACCACATCCGGGTTATTCCCGCCGCGACTATTACGAAGCGTTGCGATCTTATTTATATTGACGGATAAGCGGATCATTACCTTGTTTTTAGAATTGCAAAGGTAAGGGAAATGGCTTAGGAGAGGTTGGTGGTAGGTAGTCAAAAAAAAGTTGGTAGTCGTATTATGAATATGAGCAATCTCCAGGCAATCTGTTAATTTTTCCTCATTATACATCAACAGATTTTTTCCACCAACCACCAACCTTTTTAACCACCTACTACCAACCATTTTCCCCCATCTATCACCCTGCATCCGCCAAATATCAATCCGGGAAAACAATTTCATCTTACAGGCGTTATATCGTGAAAGAAGTAAATACCTTTGCTAAACGCCGGATTCAACCGGACAGATCCAGACCCTATGCTTGCTTACGATTTAATTAACGACGATATACCGCCTCTTAAGATCCAGGATTCTGCCGAGAAAGCGTTACGCTGGATGGACGAATTTCATGTTTCGTATTTGCCGGTCATTAATGGAACGCAGTTCATCGGGATGATCTCTGATGATGAATTGTACGACCTCAATGACCAGGACGCACCGATCGGTTCACATAAGCTTGCTTTGCTGAAGCCACATTTGCTTGGCAAGCAGCATCCGTATGATGTATTGAAGCTGATGGCCGAACTTTCGCTTGATGTAGTTGCTGTAAGTGATGAAGCAGGAAACTTCGTCGGCTCTATTACACTTCCGCAGCTTGCTGAAAAACTATCTTCACTTGCTGCTGTTCGTGAGCCGGGTGGAATATTAGTGCTTGAAGTAAATAATGTCGATTATTCTCTTGCACAAATTTCACAGATCGTAGAAGGTAATGACGCAAAAATTCTCAGCGCATATGTTGGGCCAATTCCTGATTCAACAAAAGTGGAAGTAACGCTGAAATTAAATCGCGATGATCTTACCCGTATTCTCCAGACTTTCTCCAGATATAATTATACGGTGAAAGCAACTTTTCATCAGAGCTCATACGAAGAAGATATGCGCAGCAGGTATGATGAGTTTATGAATTACATCAATATGTAAATAGAAAAGAATTCAAGATTCAAAATTATATTCCGGAGCTTGAATTTTGAATCTTAACGTGCGGGAAGATTTGTAATTTCAATGAAATGTTAATTCCCCGCTACTGTTTTTCCCTTCTTAAAATCTTTTTTGTTTTTTCTGCAATGCTGTTCGCAGCTGATTTGTGTGCGCAGGATTCGCTGATTTCGGATACCGTCCAGTATGCAATTCGTAACATTTCTTATTCCGGCAATAAACAAACGAAAGAATTTATCATTGAGCGTGAACTTTCATTTCATGTCGGTGATACATTGACAGGCGCGCAATTAAAAGACCGCTCAAAACATTCCAGGGAAAATCTGCTGAATACTGCGCTTTTTAATTTTGTGACAATCAATCCGATCCTTTTGCCGGATACTTTTCCCAATGGAATTATTCCTCTTTCCGTAGTGATCATTGTGAAGGAACGCTGGTACACGTGGCCTTCGCCGATCTTCGATGTAACCGAACAAAATTTTAATACATGGTGGAGAAATGGCCACAATTTTGATCGTGCTAGCTATGGATTTTTTCTTTCGAGGTATAATTTTCGGGGTAGAAAAGAATCTATCGCGCTGATTTGTCGTTTTGGTTATTCGCAACAATTCGGCGGACAATATGCAGTTCCCTATTTAAATAAAAAGCGAACAATCGGTGCAACATTCACCGGAACTTATACGCGCAATCACGAAGTTTCCTATGCGACGAAAAATAATAAGCTCGTTTTTTATAAAGACAATATTGAACGGATTCGCGGAGAAACTTCGGGCAGCATTCGATTGTCTTATCGCAAAGGTGTGTACTGGCGACAAACGTTGGATACGCGATACACCAATTTAATTGTCAATGATACGGTGACAGGACTTGCGCCGGATTATTTTGTTGACGCAGAAACGAAGATGGAATATTTCACCATTTCGTATAATGCCATACATGATCGTCGCGATATAAAAGCGTATCCGTTACGCGGGCATTATGAAGAGTTCGAAGTAACAAAACACGGACTTGGAATTTTGCCGGATGAAAAATTAAACATGATTATAATGGCGGCAGGAATTCGCGGATACGCGGCAATTTTTCCGAGAATATTTGCGGGTGGAATGCTGCGCGGCAGGTGGAATCCTTCGAAAAACGTGCCTTATTA